>NZ_SFBZ01000046.1:0-13248 GCF_007095495.1 Microcystis sp. M_QC_C_20170808_M9Col
CTTAAACTAATAAAACGGAGAGCCTATGGCTTTAGAAACTTTCGGAATTTTTGGGTTAGAAGTATGTTGTCTTGGCATCTTGTATGTTGATTTAGCATAAAGAGTAACGAAGAGCCAAATAATCAGTGAAAAATCCTCACGAATCAGAAACTTAGTGGTGGCGATGATTGTGGCAAGAATCATCAATCCTAAATCGAAACTAGCCACAGCGAGAGGGTTTAATAGTGAGACTTGTAGTCAGAGTTTAGGACAATTGTTAGACTTAGAGAAAGCCGGTTCTTCGGTTTGTGCTATGCAATGGACGGAGTTATAAGGGATGAAACCCTTATAGAGAAGGACATTGATGCGATTTTTGTCAATTGTTTTCGATCTAGAACGAACTAATCAATAGAACTCTTGCCAGATAAGGATTTAGTCGATTTATGCCGAGATGAGAAAGATAATCAGTATTTAGAACTAGAGAGCGATGGTCAAGCGACCTGTATTGTAAGCGGCGATTCTGATCTATTAGTTTTATAGTCATTTCAATTAAGATTGAGAATATCAATGCCAGAGTTCATAAGGGTTTAACTGGTCTAGAGTGTATCAGACTTATCTGAAATGACTATAAATCCATTTCGAGAAATCCCAATTTTAACGATTCAAGAATTTCTAGATCATGACTTTTCCTGTTAGCGATCAGTCCCCCCACCCACGAGCCAGCTAAAGACCCATGTTAAAATCGCTAATCATGCTGGTGTCTAGAAGCGACCTATGCCGAACTTAACCCCAAGCAACGAACAAGTGATCGACTTATTCAAACAACTCCCCGAAGCACAGCAACAGGAATTATTTAGATTCCTAATCCACCGTCAGTGGGGAAATATGGAAGCTATAACCGATTACGGAACCCAACAGGCAAAAATCGTGGCGAAAGAACGCGGCTATGATTGGAATACCATGACGGAAGAAGAAAAAGAAGAGTTTATCGATGAAATCGTTCACGAACCATCATAATATAGACCGAATTACACAGGAGCATATTTTACCATGAATATTACCTTAAATCCCGAATTAGAACAATTAATTAACTCTCAATTAGCGACAGGGAAATACAATAGCGTTGAAGATTTATCGAAAGACGCTTTGTTAAATTTGGTAGACAAACAAAACCGTCAGACTTTAAGCCAAAAAGTTAAAGAACTCTTCGATAAAACTCAATCCTTACCCGGCGTTCAGGATATTACCGAAGAAAAGATCGCCGAAGAAATTGAAGCGTACCGGAGAGAGGACTTAAAAGAAAAATGGGCTAAATGGTTTCACGAAGTTGAAGAAATGGAATTGACCGCCTCTGAAATTAGTGAAAAGGACTAGGAAAATCTTTTGATGGACAAATATAAACAACAGGGATTGATCCTATGATCCTGTGCGATACTGCCCCTTTATTCTGTTCGGTAGATAAATCTCAGCCACGACATCAAGCAGTTAAAATTTTTATCGAGAATGAGTCCTCTTATCTAATAACAACTTGGGCTTGTTTTACTGAATCCATGTATCTCTGCTTGAAACGTGGGGGATGGTCGATGCAAGCTCAACTCGGTAAATTGCTATTGAAGAAAATGGTACGGTCAGCCTCGATCGAAGAAAAAGATTATCCTCGATTACTGTCACTGATGGAAAAATATAAAGATCGCCCAATGGATTTAGCTGATGCGACTTTAGTCGTAACGGCTGAGAATTTAAAAATCAAACGAATTTTAACCTTAGATTCCGATTTTTTCTCGGTCAGCATCATTTAATCCAGTCATTGTCCTTGCCTCTGTTGATCAATTTCTTCTTCCTTTATATCCTGTTTTCAGTATTTCTGCAAAACCGAGATGCCCCCTCAGAAAATCGGGGCAGATTTTTATTTTGCTACTCCTTATCATTCTTGGGAGAGGGGGATTAAACGAGCATAATAAGGGACTATTAAGACAATTCTTGCCCAAGAAGACGAATTTTAAAATCCTGAAGCCAAAGGAGGTAAAAAGACCCGTAAACTTAATTAACAATCGAGGTGGCTCCATAACAGCTGAAGCTAGAGCTAGTAAATATAAATAGCACCCTGTTGATTGATGTTAAAGGTGGTATAACCGGGGGTACTCCCCGGAACTTTGGTGACAGTAATCGTGACTAAATTATCATCATTGACCTCTACGGCATAGATTAAACTAGAAGAATAGGGATCTGCGGCGGCATTAGCCCGATTAATCAGAATATATGCTGGAATTACCAAACCTCTTAGGTTTGTCTCCGTACCTGGAGATAATAATTGGGGAGAGGAATTAATATTGGCCGATAGGTCATAATTGAGGTCAATATCGGTTTGATTGATGATTTTAATCTCCACGGGACGACTCGTATTCACCCTAGCAACAGGCTGCCAAGGACCGGGTTGAAAGGTGGTAGCGGGGGGATTTTGAGCGGGTAGAGAGGGGGGAAAAGCTAATCCCAGACTGAAGACGAGGGAAAGGGTTAAAAAGCGATCGCATTTCATAGATAAATCCTGGTCTAGGGTGTTCATCCTATTTTAGGAAGGTATCTCCAATGTTTTATACTTGAGTAGAAGCTTTTGAAATTGTCTATAGCGGTGAGTCATCAGCTATCGGGGGAAGATCCTAAGCTTCCCTGATTTTGCTCTATAAACAAGGCTAAATACACCTTTTTTTCTCTAGAAGTTTCCCTAGTAACCCCTATCAACGGTTTAATTTAGGTTGAGATTGATTATATGCCTACCATCGACATATCGGGAGTATCCCACAGTTACGAGTTATTTTCGCCCCGAGCGGATAAACCGGTCTTAGTCTTTATACACGGTTGGCTGCTGAGTCGTCACTACTGGCAGCCTTTGGTAGATATTCTCTCCCCGGATTATCCCTGCCTAGTCTATGATCTCCGGGGCTTTGGCGACTCCCAAAAAATCACCTCTAACAGTCCTCCTAGCAGTTATAACCTTGAATCCTACTCCCAAGACGTTATTACCCTTCTTAACCGCTTAAACCTCGATGCTGCTTGGTTAGTTGGTCATTCCCTCGGTGGTAGTGTTGCTTTGTGGGCCGCGGATAGCTGTCCTGAACGGATTAAAGGGGTAATCTGTATGAATGCCGGCGGTGGCATCTATCTAAAGGAGGAATTTGAGCGATTTCGGGAAGCCGGAAGACAGATTTTACAGAGAAGACCGCCTTGGTTGCCCCGTGTTCCCTTTATTGATGTTTTATTCTCGCGGATGATGGTCAAGCAAACCCTAGGTAAAAAATGGGGCAAACAGCGCGTGATTGATTTTGTCCGGGCCGATTACCAAGCGGCCCTAGGGTCACTTTTGGAAACCACCACTATCAGCGAAGTTCATCTTTTACCCCAGATTGTCTCCCGTCTCCCGCAACCGGTCTATTTTCTGGCGGGGAAAGAGGATACGATTATGGAAGTTAAGTACGTTAACCATCTGGCCAGTTTTCATCCTTTGTTTGAAACTGGCAGCAACGTCATTGAGTTATCCGATTGTGGTCATTTTGCTATGCTGGAACAAACAGCAGCGGTGGTCCAAAAGATGATGGCTATTTTAAATCAGCATTGCGGTTAGAACCTTTAGGTAAGCGCATTCTTGAACTTTTTCAACAGTTTCTTAACTCCACCAACAGTGAACTAATACTAAATCCGTTGAGTATAGGCTACTTAAGTAGGTAGGCACAATTATTTGTAGGATGGGTTAGCGGTAGCGTAACCCATGCGGGCGTTGGGTTTCATGCTTCAACCCAACCTACGTTCTAAATCCGTTGAGTATAGGCTACTTATGAAGACAGGCACTCATGCACTCATGCAAAAGGCAAAAGTGGAAATAAATAATCAGTCTTTAATAACTGGATTTAGTGTAAAAACTCAAATCTGATCCCCGATAGCTGTCTGGGAGTCTCCTACTTAGGGTTGGCTGAATAAATGTGAAATATAGACGAGGTAAGGGTTTTAGATGCCTGTTTCGCTCCCACAGGTGCAAGATTTTGAGAGAATCGTGGTTCAAAACCTTGCATCTTCGGGGCGAAGCATTTCGGATAGGAAATCTACGGTTTCAGCGATAGGTTATGCCCGAATGCTTCGCCCCTACTTTTTCAGCAAACTCTAATTAATTTCTTAGGCCATAATTAAAACTCAATAACTTTAACCATAGGCGAGGATTGTCTTTTTCTAGCCAGCTTTGGGAGTTTTTTAACCATTGGGAAAACCAGGGACCGAAAAGCAGATTTTTGACTCCATCAAGGCTAAAATCGAGATAGGAACCCAACCAACGCATTAAATCCTGACTGCCAGCCATTTCTGCTATCCATAACAGTAAAGCGGGGTTTTTTCTGGCCGCTTTAATTGCTAAACGGCTAAAGGTCAACCAATCGGTTTTATCCTTAATAAAAGTTTCGGAAATCTCCGGCGGTTCGTCGGCCAATAAACCGAAAAATGTGTTTAACATGGCGTTAATTCTTTGGGGTGGTAAGGTTTTTCCCGTGGGAACCATCATTCCTTTAGAAAATAACCAAGTTACCGCCACATTACTTTGATAGGCCCGCACGTTTTCTAGGTCTTTAGCTGTTAGTAAATCGTGTTTCAAGGCCAGATCCAAAAGATGGGTTAAGCGCTCTAAATTACGCACCAAAGAACCGAACCCAGTAAAAATTAAGGGTGATTGCAGGGAGGCGGCATCACCGATGGCTAAAATGCGATCAAAGGAGACAATTCGATCTTTTTTTCCTGTGCTAAAATGCCCCGGTATATAACCAAAGGTTGGTTTTTTCCAAGTTAATTTTTCTGGGTCACACTGTCGATATTCGGGCAAAATAGTAAAGAAATCTTCGTACATTTCCAACAGAGAACCGGGGTTATCGGGATGGACTTGATGATAGTGAAATAGATAAAAGGTTAATTCTTTTCCTTCCCCCGGAAATAATTCCCAAATTAATTGTCTGCCTTTAGAAATATCGCCATGGGAATTTAAGACATCGCCATAGTGAGAATCCCACACCACCGGATCGAATCCTTCTACTACTGCCCCCACCGTCGGACAGACACTATCAAAGGCACGCACTCCGTTTAATTGCCAAGCAATGGGGGAGGCGGAACCCATGGCATCAATCAATAAACGGCCTTTTATCTGTTGAATTTCTCCACCATGATTAAGGGTGACAGTAACACTATTAGCAGTAATATCAGCCTTAATAAATTCGGTTTGATCGAGAATTTTACCGCCATAATCCTGTATTTTTTTACCGCAGGATTGCAGCAATTTATCGGAATTAATGGCGATATTTAAAACCGTGGGAGTATGGAGAATTTCGGCTTTCAGATGGGTGGGATTATTGCCATCAAAAAACTTATTAAAGCCATCGATGTATTCTTGGAAGATTAATTCCTCGAATTCTTCGGCAGTAAATAAGCCTAAATTAATTAAACTTTGAAACTCCGATCGAGAGATATTCCATTCCCGATTCATTCGTCCGAAAGGTAGTCTTTCTACTAAGAGGACTCGATAACCTAATTTGGCCATCTGTGCCGCGTGAATTGCCCCCAAGGCACCACCAATATAAATTAAGTCGTAGGCGATGGGATGATCATTTTCTTCGCTGCTAGAGAAAATTACCGGCCGCGGTTGTTGGGGATTTTTGGCACTGTCGCGCCAACGTTTTTCCCACCAGTACAAACGTTCTAAATCCGCCTCCCCTTGGGGCATTTTGCGGAAGTAGTGAACCGTTAGGGGATAGTCCGCTTCTAAATCTGTAAAAATTGAGTGATTTTTTTGATCGATGTTTGGTATCGTGCTATACTGCGGCGGAAAACGCTTTTGTAAAGCTCGATCGAGCTGCCGAGTCAGGGATGTTTCTTGAGAATGCGATCGCTCACCCCAGCGGAAAACTTTTAAATAAGTAGTCCGTTGCAGCGTCCAGACAAAGATCGACAATTCGATCGCCTCCGATAAGCGCAATCTCACCCCGTTAGGTGTATTTGTCTTGACACCGCTTGCAGGTTGCCAATCGGATTGTAACCACTGACAAACGGCGATCGAGTCGGGAGTCGGAATTTCTCTGTAAAGTATTTCTCTCATCTTGATTTAGCTATTACACCTAAAAATCGTCTGATTACGCTAGACTACACAAAAAGTTTTCTGAAAAAAGTTTAAAAAACTTTACATACCTAGATTAATACACAGCCAGGACCATCTGATTATGAATTATCCCATCCCGACTACCCCCGAAGAAATTGCCGCCCTCCGACAGCGTCCTGTCGATGAGGAGATGATCGCTGCCGTGATTGCGGGAATCATTAGAATGGCCCGCGCTCAGGGTCAATCTCTCGATGATCTGACTGAAGAAATTCTCGCAGAAGACCCGATTTTAGATCAAGTGCAACGACGTTGGTTAAGTCAGCTTTTGACTAATGCTTGGCAAAATTTAGCTGGATGGGTGTAATTGAGCGATGGAATGGCTAACAATCACTCTCGCTGGTGTTTTGACCCTGTTAACTCCCGCAGGGGCAATTATCGATACGGTTTTAGCCCATACCCTTCGCTCCCAAGTCCAAAAAGTGGAACAATTAGCCGTCAGGGTCGATAATACTCCCAATTATCAGGCTCTGCAAGGCAAAATCGATCGAGTTCGCATTTCTGCGCGGGGAATTTATCCCCTTGCTGATGTTCGCATTGAGAAGATAGAGCTAGAAACTGAGCCAATTAGCCTCGATTTGCGGCGATTACAGCAAAAAAACCGCAGTTTAGCCGCCGCCTTGCGCCGACCGGCTGCCGGGGCATTGCATCTTGTCCTCACGGAAACTAATGTTAATCAAGCTTTACAATCGGCAGCGGTCAAAGAACAAATTCAGACCCTGATTAATAATCTGATTCCCTCTAGGGAAGAATCGAATAGCACAAAATATCAACTTAGTCAAGCAAATTTTAACTTTCTTAATAATAATCGAGTCGCCCTCAGCCTGCAGCTAGAGACCCAAGGAGCGGACGGCCCTGCAGCCAGCCTCGATCTGAGCTTAGAAGTGGGATTTAAGCTAGTGCAGGGGCGAAAAATCGAGCTTATTGACCCCACAGCCACTCTTAATGGTCGTCGCATCTCCTCGCGCCTTCTCAAGGGGTTTGCCGAGGGTATATCCACCCAGTTAGATTTAAAAAACTTCGAGAAACAAGGAATTATCGCCCGCCTTCTACAATTGCAGATCGACGATGATAAGCTGAGTATAGCCGCCTTTGGCAGCATCAAGCCTCGATCGGGGAACCCCAATTAAATTTAACGGTCGGAAAACAGGAGATCGGAAGTGGGAATTATGAATTATCAATTATGAATTATGAAGTGGGGTGGTGGGGAAGTGGGGAAGTGGGGAGATGGCGAGAATAAAAGCGTTCGACTGCTCACTTAAAACTGATAACTGCTCACTTAAAACTTAAAACTTAAAACTGATAACTGATAACTGATAACTGATAACTGATAACTGATAACTGATAACTAATAACTGAATTATGCCTAGTTCTCGCTCTAGTGATAAAATCTCTTTGCCTTGGATAATTGGTATCGGCCTCGCTTTATTTACTGCTGGTGGGGCCACTGCCTGGTTTGCCGTTCATCACCTATCTTCCTCCCAGAAAACCAGCGAAAACCCGATTGAATCTCCCACTCCAGCGCCGATAAGTCAATCACCAATTGTTGAACCGGTTTCTCCCGGTCCAGTGGAGACAAGTCCGACAGCAACTCCCGCGGCCATTCCTGTTAGGGAAACTCGACAGGTTTATTGGTTAAAAGTGACTGATACGGGTAATCAATTAGTCACCCAAGAAATTACCGTTCAAAAAGCGGATAGTCGCGACCGAGAGTTAACAGCAGTATTGCAAACTCTATTAGCTGGTCCAAGTAATCCTCAGGATATGACTACTATTCCCCCCGGGACTAAATTACTTGATTTAAAAGTAGATAAAACGGGAATTAAGATTAATCTCTCGCGGGAGTTTGGCAATGATGATGGCCCTGATATGTTGATCGGTCGTTTGGCACAAATCATCTATACTACTACCACCGGGGATTCCAATGCCAAAGTCTGGATTCAAGTGGAAGGAAAACCCCTAGAATTACTAGGAGAAGGCCACGGTATTGAAGTGGCCCAACCGATGACTCGTAAGTTTTTTGAGGAGAATTATCAATTGTAAGTTTTCCGCGCCTTTAAATTGTTGTTGCCATAGCGAATTGAGATTAACTAGGGGGATTAGTGGGGGGATAGGGAAAAAAAATCGGATAGGGAATTTTAATTCCTTCTTGCTGATAGCGTCGGTGTAGGAGTTTAATAAATTCGTGTTTAATGGTGAGATGTTGAAAAAATTCCTCTTCTACCACCTTGAGATAAACCGTCAGCAGGATACTATAGTAATCGAATTTATGATAACGAATAAAGGGTTGATAGTCACCGAGTTGAGGTTGCAATAACTGGGCGATTTCTTGCATAACTTCTAGGGTAACTTTTTCGACTTTTTCTAAGTCACTATCGTAACTAATGCCCACTTCCACGGGAACCAGTAGGGAGTGATCTGGTAAACTATAGTTACGGAAACTAGAAGCAATGATCTGAGCATTGGGAATGACCAAAAGATTATTGGTAATTTCTTCGATTACTGTGCATCTTAAATCCACATCTCGCACATAACCAGCTTCTCCCGTTCTCAGTTCAATATAATCTCCCGGTCTAACTTTTTTGGAAGTGATAATATTAATCCCTGACATTAAATTAGCTAGGGTATTTTGGAGAGCTAAACCGAGGGAAACACCCCCAATACCAAAGGCAGTAAGCATGGGAGTGATCGAAATACCAATCGAGCTTAAAATAAGCAAAAAACCGCAGCTAAAAATCAGAACTTTGGCGAGAAATTCAAATAGGGAAGTTAGGGAAGAAATGCCATCATCTCCCGTGGTATAAACTCGTAATATTTCCACGGATAATTGAGCAACAACCCAAGTAGCCGAAGCTAAAAAAGCCACTAGCAGCAATTTTTGGCTCAGGAGAATCAGGGAGGGAAAGAGGGGAAGATTGGGAAGGGAGAGGGCAATATTTAAACCCAAAAGTCCGAACCAAAGTATGCTTAATCCACGAAGGGAACGTAAAACCCCTTCCGAGAAACGCAGGTTTTTTTCTCTGGCAATCGATAAAAGTTGACTGACAACGCGCTGTTCTACGAGCCATCCCAACAGCAGGAAACTGAGGATGATGGTGATAGGTAAGATAATATAGGGCCAATCTTCCAGTCTGGTTAATAGGTTCATTGCTAGAGGGTTAGAAAAAGATGCAGTTTTGTCTTATATTATTCTCCATTTGCCTATCTCTAGCAGGAGCGGTGGAATTTTGGGGCAAAAAGTTGCAAAATGTAAAGAGAAACTCACCTTTCCTTCGGCGGCCTTCGTGAATAGTCAGTTATTTAAACCAAAATTCGGGCTTTATCGATTCTTAATGGTTATAATCGTGGTTTTGTTCCTGATTAGCACCTATTTAATCACCTTTCATCTGGCTAAGATGTCGGATCCCTACATTAAAGAGGTGTTATCCCGACAAGGTAATGTCAGTCGCGGTTACGAAATCTTTCAGATTAACTGTGCTGCTTGTCACGGTCAATTTGCTGATGGCATCGTCGGACCGAGTTTAGAGGACGTTTCCCGTCGCAAATCGAGAATTAGTCTGATTGAACAGGTAATTAGCGGTAAAACCCCACCAATGCCGAAATTTCAGCCCGATTCTCAAGCTATGGCCGATTTATTGGTTTATTTAGAAAATCTTTCAAAAAACTGACTTGAAAGAGGGTGTGGGGTGTGGGGAAGTGGGGAAGTGGGGAAGTGGGGAATGGGGGAATGGGGAATTTCAACTAAAACCCTAAAACCCTAAAACCCTAAAACCCTAAAACCCCAAAACCCTAACACCCTAACACCCCCCGCAACGCGCACGCAGTGACCACCCCAAAACCCAACCCCTGAGCGACTGATAAATTTTACTTATATAGAAAAATTTTGCTTCTATTTGGGTACGCTAGTAGAGACACTTAACGATAAATACTTATGTCTTGGCATTCCCAAGTTGAACCGGCAATTATCCAAGGGGATTTCTGGCAAGTTAGCCAGTTTTACGAAGAACTGATAGAAAGAGAACCCCTAGAAATTAGTCATTATTGGTATTTAGGATTAGCCTATCTTTTAGAAGCTAGGGAAGAAGAAGCACAAACCACATGGTTATTCGTCCTCAGTCAAGGGGATGAAGGGGAAATGACTGCGTGGACAGCAGATTTAGTCAATATTTTGGATGGGGAAGCGCGCAGACAATTAGAGTTAGGCAATTTAGAAACCAGTTGGTTAATTCGAGGACATATTCGCGAGATTAGTCCCGATAATATTGATAATTTACTGCGGTTTATTTTATTAGCAATTAATTTGAATTATTTTGAACAAGAGCAGTTAAAAACTTGGTTCTTTGTCGATGTGTTAAAAACAAATAATTTCCAGAGTCTCGATTTAAGTTTATTAGCAGAAGTTTTAGAAAAATTTCTCGATTCTCAGATACCAGAAACCGTCCCTTACTTAGAGGCAATATTTCAATCTCACTGTCAGCGACAAACTTTTATCAAAGTAGTAGAAGCTAAAGTAAATTCTCTAGCCATAAATAATAAACCATTGGCTATTGATATTATTAATACTTGTTTGGCAGTAGAACCGGAGCAAATTTATCTGTTAGCTGAACTTTATCAATGTTATTTTGATAATCGAGATTTTGCCGCTGCTATGCAAGTAGCTAATCAATTAAAAACAAGTTGTCAAGGGTTGCCTTCTCAAGCTGTAGCTGATTTTATTGCTCTTTATGTCAAATTATTTAGTGGTGATTGGGTCGATATTAAGGCAGATATTGAAGAATATGCAGAATCCTTGCAAAAAAGTATCGCTAATCGAGAATGTCCCAGATTATTGGATGCACCATCCCTATCAATTTTATCCCCTCTGGTTTACCTAGAAGATAATCCAAGAAAAAACCGTTACATTAATAATTGTATTGGTCAAATTTTTCAGGAATACGTTCGCAATAATTCTAACTGTCATTTTCTGCAAAAATCGACTATTAAAGACAGCAAAAAAGTTCTAAAAATTGGCTATATTGCCCATACTTTACGTAATCATTCTATCGGATTAATCTCTAGATGGTTAATGAAGTATCATGACTATAATCAGTTTCATATCTCTTTATACCTAGTATCTCAAAAAGAAGATTTTATCACTGAAAATGATTTTAAAAATCAGGTGAATGCCTGCTATAATTTAGCAATTAAACCTCGACTGATTGCTGAAAAAATTAGTCAAGATAACATTGATATTTTGGTAGATTTAGACAGCATCACTAATAACGCAACTTGTCAAGTCATGGCACTAAAACCCGCACCAATACAAGTGACTTGGTTAGGTTTTGATGCGTCAGGAATTCCTGCAATTGATTACTATCTTGCTGATAATTACGTTTTACCAGCAGATGCACAGGAATATTACCGAGAAAAAATTTGGCGCTTACCTAATTCCTATATTTGTCTGGATGGTGTCGAGGTTGCTTACCCCTCTCTCCGAAGAGATGATTTAGGGATTCCAGAGGATGCAATTAATTACTTAACCGTACAAACGGGGGTTAAACGTAACCCTGAAACTATTCGACTTCAGCTACAAATTTTAAAGGCAGTTCCTAATAGTTATTTGAGTATTCAAGGGTTAAGTGATGCTAAATCAGTGGAAAAATTATTTTTCAAAGTTGCCGAGGAAGAAGGAATTAATTATGAGAGATTAAAAATATTACCCCTCTATCCCACAGGAATTTATCGAGCAAATTTAAGAATAGCTGATGTGGTTTTAGATACCTATCCTTTTACGGGAGGAATGACGACTTTAGATGTGCTGTGGATGGGGATTCCTTTAGTTACAAAAGTTGGTCAACAATGGTCATCGAGAAATAGTTATACTTTAATGGTTAATGTGGGAATTAGTGAGGGTATTGCTTGGAGTGATGAGGAGTATATCGATTGGGGAATTAAGTTAGGTAAGGATGAACAATTGAGACGCAAAGTTATCGCTAAATTAGATGAATCTAGACAAACTTCCCCGATTTGGAATGCACGTCAGTTTACTAAAAATGTGGAAAATGCCTATCGTCAAATGTGGCAAATCTATTGTGAAAGTTAATCAGGGAGAATTAAATCATGTCTTGGCAAAATGAAGTTCAAACCGCTTTAGAAAACAATCAATACGATATTGTTAGTCAGTTTTACGAAGAACTGATAGAAAGAGAACCCCTAGAAATTAGTTATTATTGGTATTTAGGATTAGCCTATCTTTTGGAAGCTAGGGAAGAAGAAGCACAAACCACATGGTTATTCGTCCTCAGTCAAGGGGATGAACAGGAGGTGATGCTGTGGACAGCAGATTTAGTCAATATTTTGGATGGGGAAGCGCGAAGACAAGTTAAGCTAAAAAATTGGCAATTAAGCTGGGTAATTCGTCAGCATATCTACCAGATAAATCCAGATAAACTAGAAAATTTATTATATCTAGTCCTGTTAGAAATTAAGCTAGAATATTTTTATCCCCAAAAACTTAAAGATTGGCAAATAGTTGATTTAATTAGTTCGGACAAGTTAACAACTTTCGATATAAATTTACTCCTAGACACAATCTATAGACTTCTAGATTGGCCAGCGCAAGAAGTTCTGGACATTATCATAACCCTTTTAAAAATAGAGTCACAACAATCGGCAATATTGGAAATTATCGAACAACATATTGAAAAAATTTATTATACCGATAAAACTAATGCTGTTATTTTGACTCTTAGCTGTCTAGATATTATACCCGATCGCTTACTACTTTTGCATAAAATTCATCAATACTATATCGAGACTGGTAACTTTGAGTTGGCCTTGGAAACTGCCAATAAAATCAGGAATTTATCCAATGATAAAGTATCAAAACTGGATAGTATTTATCTGCTGCTCTATACGGAACTTTTAGCAGGTAATTGGTTAAATATTGGCAATAAAGCTCAAGAATATTATCAAGCAATTCAAAATAATTTAGGCTCTTCGGGAATTGTTATGCAAATAATTAACTTAAAATAAAATTCGATGAGAGCGCCTACGCTCAAAAGTAGCTGAAATCCATACAGGGAAGGACTTAAGGCATCAACAGGTTAATA
>NZ_SFBZ01000047.1:0-3241 GCF_007095495.1 Microcystis sp. M_QC_C_20170808_M9Col
CAA
The DNA here is from genome assembly GCF_007095495.1 of Microcystis sp. M_QC_C_20170808_M9Col. Lineage (NCBI taxonomy): Bacteria > Bacillati > Cyanobacteriota > Cyanophyceae > Chroococcales > Microcystaceae > Microcystis > Microcystis sp. M_QC_C_20170808_M9Col. Next base: position 4 of record NZ_SFBZ01000047.1, read on the forward strand.
AGACTTAATAGAAGGGATTGAATTGGCTATGTTAGAAGTTACTCAAAAAGATATTCGCAATTGGTTTACTCACTGTTGCTACTGTACCTCATAAGTCAGAGAATTGCTATAATTGTCAATTATATGAATAGATTGATAAAGCTTGTTCTCAAGCCGCTAAAAGCCTATCAGTTCTTTGTGTGATCAGTTTAACTTACTATAGAAGCGATCAATCTTTGTGTCCTCTGTGTCTGGAGTGGTTCCTTCCACTCCCTCTCCAGCAGGACTGTATCTTAGAATACATTTTACCCACCAAACCTAAGATAGCCCGGTTCTTCGGTTTGTGTTATGCGATGGATGGGGTTACAAGGGATGAAAACCCTATATAGAGTTGGCTGAATAAATCTAATTTTTTCGATAAAAGCGGCAGGGTTAAAACCAGCAAGAGTGGCTGTGCCAAGGGTAGCACCTAAAAGATCAAGAAATTGACGGCGATCGAGAGACATATTCTCAGAGCAGATGTTCCGATGCTCAATTATCCTATCGATCGGTGCCTTGGCAGACAAAAGTTTTTAAGTACCTAGGCAAAATTAATTACACATATCTAACCCCGCTCTTGCCTCTTGCCTCTTGCCTCTTGCCTATCTTCACTAGGAAATTAATTTTGCACGACTACTTAAGTACCTAGGCAAAATTAATTACACATATCTAACCCCGCTCTTGCCTCTTGCCTATCTTCACTAGGAAATTAATTTTGCACGACTACTTATTTTTACCTGTCCGCCATTAAAATGTCAAATTTTTTGAGTAATTGCCAGGGAATTTAAAAAAATTTGTTTACTCAAATTAAGAGTTAAATTTGGAAGGTTTCTAGAGCGCGTTTTTCCTCAAGTTGGAATGGAAAACATCCCATCCCCACACTTGTCAATTTATCGTTTTTGTTTGAATTGAGAACCGATGCCTAAAAGTCCTAAACCCAATAATCCTAAAATTGCCGAAGGTTCGGGAACCGGTGTAGCACTGGGAGTGACATTGATGTTATCAAACTGATGAAACGGGGATGCCTGAATCCATTGAACAGATACTAAATTAGTGAAGCTAGAATTAAAGGTAAAAGTTTCTAGGGTACTAAGAATTGCATCGGTAGTAAAAGCTTGGCTAACGGTACTAGAATCGGCCTTTGTTCCTGTAAAATTGACAGTCACACTATCATCACCATTGGCGCTAGTTAGTTGAATAGAATTTAAGTCAAATAAGCCCCCACCATTTTGGGTTAATCTGGTGATTCCACCAACCGTATTATTGAATAAGGCGGTAGAACCAGGGTAACGAGATGCCTGAGTGCCAAAAAATGCAAAGGAAGCAATAGACAGGTTATCTAGGGTAAAACCGTCTTCGGTATAGGTAAAACCGACATTGTTAACGCCTGAGTTATTTTGTTCTAAGCTTTGAAAATCGATAATTACAGCTTGGGCGGCTTGGAAAGGGGCTAGGATGGCTAGAGTTGCCCCCGCTACCAATAAGCAATGCTTACCCCCCCCACATTTTTGATTACTTTTGTTAATGTTTTGTCCATGGAAAACTCTTCCTTCGTAAGTTTCCTTCGATTATATAATTGTATTTTTCAAAAGACTGGTACTGCCTGCTACCAATAAGCAATGCTTACCCCCCCCGCACTTTTGATGATTTTTGTTAATGTTTTGCGCCATGGAAACCTCTTCTTTGGTAGGGTTTCTTCAATTGTATAATTGTCTTTGCCTCTCTTGGATATTGGCTGAAAAATGTTCACAATGTCACATTATGGGCTTAACGCCTGCGCCCCTACATTGCACAATGACCTCAAATACTTTTTCAGCAAGCCTTTATTACCATAAACGATAAAAACTTTTCAACAAGCGCGGCGGAATTTTTAGATAATAACCAATAATTATTAATTGATTAACTAAGGTGGTTTTGCCAACTCCTAATTTTTGCCAACGTCTTGCCGAGGTAATCACCGGAGCAGCAACTATGGCTATTTTACCCCTTTTTTTCAATCTTTGTATTAATTCAAAATCTTCCATAATTGGCAACTCAGGAAACCCCCCTAAATCGGTCAATATTGAGGCTTTTAAAAATATTCCTTGATCTCCGTAGGGAAGAGAAAACCAGTGAGAACGCCAATTAACTAATTTTTCCACTAAACGCAGGGTTTTTTCCTCTCCATCAATTTTTAATTCAAAAGCCCCCGCTACTATCCCAGATTGGGATAAAGTATTGATAATTTGTTCTTGAAATTCCTGGGGAAGTAAAGTATCTCCATGCAGAAATAACAAAGTATCTCCTTTCGCTATTTTGGCTCCTAAATTCATCTGAAATGCACGACCTTTTCTGGGTAAAATAATTACTTTCGCTCCCAATTGTTCGGCTATTTCTCTGGTTTTATCGGTACTGCCCCCATCGACAACAATAATTTCTACTCCCGCACCTATCTGTTTTAACGTTGCGGCAATTCTTAACTCCTCATTGAGAGTCGGAATGATAATACTAAGATAATTCATCAGGTTTTGTGGTAACTAAAGTCAGAGGATTTAGGGGCGACCATCGGGTAAATTTTCCTACAAATACCCAGGGATTGACTGGGATTTTTAATAACTGTTTTTTCGGTAGAAAAGTTAAACATTGCTGCCAGTTCTTCAGAGTGGCTAAAGCTGGAGTCAAAAGTCGATACCAAATTAGGTTACACTTCATCTTTATGGAAAGCGAAACTCTGTTCTAAGATAGGTGGGACAATGCCGAATATTAAAGGAGACGATGGTGCGCTCAAAACCATCTTCAGCAATAGTAAAATTATCGCAGTGGTCGGGCATTCCGAGAAATCGAGCCGCGCCAGCTATCAGGTAGCCAAATTCCTGCAAGCGGTGGGTTATCGAGTCTATCCTGTCAATCCGATGGTCAAGCAAATTGACGGTCAAAGCTGCTATCCTTCTCTAGAAGCTATCCCCGAACCTGTGGATATTGTTAACGTTTTTCGTCATCCTGATTATCTACCCGAAATTGTCGAGTCAGCTATTGCTATTCGGGCCGCTACCCTTTGGACACAATTGAGAATTTATCACCCAGTTGCCGAAAAAAAAGCGATCGAGGCGGGTTTAAATGTGATTATCGAAAATTTGGGTTGAAAACCTCGCCCTTTAGGGCGACTTTATGTTAGCATTAAATTGAGTCGTTGACTTTGGGAACGCAGGAAACAAGCGACACTCCGTAATCCCTAAATCTC
>NZ_SFBZ01000048.1:0-59450 GCF_007095495.1 Microcystis sp. M_QC_C_20170808_M9Col
TGTTCTCGGTTTTCATCTTGTAGGGATTCTTGCTTTTTCCCTATCTACCCAGATATTTTTCTTTTTGGCAACCCTTGTCTTGTCAGGTTTTGACCCACTTGTGTCCGTCAGTCAGAGTATTTCCTGTTCGCAGGAGGTACATTGTCGAGGTTGAAAAGTTTAATCAGCAAAGGTTTAACTGTGCCATACAGGTGTGAGAACCGTTATATTACCGAGGAAAGGTCAGCGCGGCAGAAGCATCAGGCTGTTTTGGGGAAATTGAACGGTCTTTGCTGATTTCGGCGGTCACTGTCCCTGCCTAACGCTCTCTAATGCCATTTTTCAAAAGTAATGGCAGAGATGGTTAATTGCCCTCAACCCCAATCCCTCTCCCAGAAAAGAAGAAAAGAGTAATATACTTTCAGGTTGGGGAGGGCGAGTCCTCGTGGGAGAAGGTTGGACAAGTTCGGGGTATAGACGCACACCGGGAGGGGTTAATTATTAGTATCGCCCGATCGATCGGAGGGCTTAGGACAGATGAATATGCTAATGCGCCAAGGAGAGTATTTGCCAGCATTGAATTCCTGCTTGATGTCAGGCTTCTGAATTGTTGTAAGTATTTTTATTTTGTCGTCAGGTGAGCTAACCAGTTGCTTATATAGAGGATTGCTTGGTTCAGTAACGCTTCCTATGGCTTTTTGCAGGAGATCGCTAATACGACCCCATTCACCATTTTCAGGATGACCTTCATCGGTAATTACAGTGATAGCTCCTCTGGGTAATAAGGTTTTAAACTCATTTTTCTCTTCCTCATCACTAAGAACCTTTACCTGCATTTCGCCATGATTTTGTTGGGCAAGCTTATATGCAATTAAGTTGGCTAATGGAGTAGCTACGGAACTATTTTCATTGCAGATGAAAAGGTTAAAGTCAGTATATTTGGAGGGATCACCCTGTCTTGTGTAAGGAGGATTCCTAGTCAAGGCTTCCTGTAAAGCTTGATCTAAAGTAATACCATCAGCTATGGTTTGTTGTGTGCCAACATTTGTGTCTTTTGATTTAGCTTGTTTTTCTTCTAACCCCCACAATTTAAGTTTTTCCTTGGTCTTTTCATCCATTTGAATTTCAGTAACATACTTTGAACTATTCTGTATTACGTCAGCCGCCCAAGTGCGAATTTCATCACTACTTCCAGAGCTTTTGATGATCTCCAGAGCTAAATTAATGTATCTGATCCTTAAATCTTGTGTCAGCTTTTGATTTTCAATTTGTGCATTATAAGCACTGCCAACCCAGAAAATAACCAAAGCTATTGCTGTGTTAGCAATAACTCCCAAAAATTGTGCGACAACTTTCCCCTTTTCCCACGCAAGAGGCAAGTGTTGATCATCGTCTCCGTTAGTCATCTTAAGACACCTCCTTTCTACTCTACGCTCTAAGCTGAACAATGCCAAAAGGCTCTAATTATTTCCCTCTTATCTATCCCTACTCTATCTCCGATAATCTCAACGAATGAGGCTGTTTTCATAAAATTTAATGATTAGCCGACAATGAATCGCCGATAGCCGATGGCACAACTAAAGTGCTTAACAAAAGAAATTATAATCTTATCGATTTTGACCGTGCCACTATCCAAAGGAATAGATTAGATTTCTCGAAAAAACAGATGCGGGAAAATTACCGATCGATCACCCGAACTTTTTCCTTATCGGTAAAGATCGGGCGATTTGCATATTCTTGCTATTCCTAATACATCCGAGAGCGCCCGTCCTGTCGAATTTATCTTTAAACCCTAACTATCCCCGTACAATTATCAGCATATCGATCATAAACCTTGAGATAGGTTGCACACCATGAGCGAATACCAATATTACGAATTCCAAGCTATCGATCGCCCCCTCACCCAAGAGGAAAGGGCTGCCATCTGCGAGCTATCGAGCCGCGTCAAACCGACGGCAACGACTGCCAGTTTCACCTATAGTTACGGCAATTTTCGGGGGGATCCCAAACAGGTGCTGGCTCGGTATTTCGATATCATGTACTACATCACCAACTGGGGAACACAGCAATTAATGTTTCGTTTTCCCACATCCCTGATCAACCGAGAAGCAATTGAACTTTACTGTATTGATAATTATATCAGCTTATCTTTTGCGGGAGATTGGGCAATTTTAGATTGGGAATTTAGTCAAGAAGAGGGTTTTAATGACTGGATAGAAGGAGAAGGGATTCTATCGGAATTGATAGGATTACGCCAAGAAATTCTCCAGCAAGACTATCGAGGATTATATTTAGCCTGGCTGAAAGCTATTGACTTATACGAGGGATATGTAGACATCGATAAGACCCAACTAGAACCTCCTCTACCCCCCGGACTAAATCAACTTTCTGCATCTCAAAAGGCTTTTATAGAAATCGTTGAATTGGACGAACACTTATTAAATGTTGCTTGTGCATCCAGCGGTAAACTAACAACTATCTCTAAGCAAACTTGGCAACAAGCTATTAGCCACTTATCGGCTTCTGAACGCGAAGATTTCCTATTAAGATTGGCTAAAGGAGAACATAATTTATCTGCTAAATTCAAACAAAAGCTGTCTCAATTAATCCCTACTTCTCCTGCTTCTAACCAGCCTCGACGCACGATCCAAGAACTTCTTGAGGCTGCTGCTGAGGAAGGAAAAAAGGCAGAAAAACGGCAACAACAAGAAGCGGAAGCCAATCGAATTGAGGAACTACAAACTTTAGCTAAACGGGAAGCGCAAGTTTGGCAGCAAGTCGAGTCCCTAATTCAGAAAGCCCAGTCTAAATCCTACGATGAGGCTGTTAAATTGTTGGTCAAATTAAGAGATTTAGCCGAATATCAAAACGGGTTGCCCGTTTTCCAAGAGCGCCTGAACCGGATTTACGAACAGTACAGTAACAGGTCTGGGTTGAAGAGGAGGTTACAGGAAATAGGACTTACTGACAGTAAGTGAATCGCTCTTGAATTTTCGGCGGCTGCATCTCAATTTTGCAGAAATATCTATATTACATTTTGGGCGCACGCAGTTCGATCAACTCACTGACCACGATGCGCCCCTACCATTGGCACAATAACTGACAAGCGCTCGGCTTTTCCTCCGGGGTAACGTGGAACGTGATCCGAAGGAATCCTTTTCACTGGAAAGACGATCTGTTACGGTACGGCTGTAATGCCTCATTTTGTCCTATATGTCTAATAAAGTTGTTAAGTATTGCCCTTATCGATCGACATCGGGTTAGCTTGGAGATAGCAGTGAGCATTCAGCTTTAAACACTTAATAACTGCTAACCGAATCACTGATAAGGGGGTTTTTTCATGGCTTTTAGCCGTTCTAGCGGTATTTTGCTTCATCCCACCAGTCATCCTGGCCGTTACGGGATTGGAGAACTAGGTAGGGAAGCCTATCAATTTATCGATTTTTTAGCTCAAAGTGGTCAAAAACTCTGGCAAATTCTCCCTTTAGGCCCGACAGGGTACGGTAACTCTCCCTACATGAGTTTTAGTGCCATTGCTGGCAATCATCTCCTGATTAGTCTCGATATTCTTCGGGAGAAAAACCTGCTTAGTGACGCAGATTTCGAGGATATTCCCGATTTTACCCTCGATCAAGTGGATTTTGATAAATTGATCGCTTGGAAAATTCCCCTACTTAGAAAGGCGGCTAGCAATTTTGTCAAGGGTTCTGACACAATTCTTTACAAACAGTTTGCCGGCTTTTGTGCTGGCAATGCCGATTGGTTAGAGGATTACGCCCTATTTATGGCCCTATCCCACGCTTACCAGGGTAAAGCATGGATGGAATGGCCGACAGAAATTCGCGAACGTCATTGGGGTGCGTTGGAAACACCGAAACAGGAGTTACAAGAGGAGATTTTTCTGCACAAATTCCTGCAATTTGAGTTTTTTGAGCAGTGGTTAGCCCTAAAACGCTATGCTAACTCCCTCGGTATCGAGATTATCGGTGATATCCCCATTTATGTCTCCCATAATAGTGCTGATGTTTGGGCAAATCCGCAGGTTTTCCGACTAGATACCCAAACCGGTAATCCCTTGGAAGTGGCCGGGGTTCCCCCGGATTATTTCTCAGAAACGGGGCAATTATGGGGCAATCCTCTTTATAACTGGGATTATCTCAAAAATACGGGCTTTGACTGGTGGGTACGCCGTTTAAAAGGGGTTCTTTCCCTAGTCGATATCATCCGTATCGATCATTTTCGCGGATTAGAAGCCTATTGGGCGGTAGCTTTTGGCCAGGAAAACGCTATTAATGGTCGTTGGCTGAAGGCCCCGGGTTATGATCTCTTTAATACTATTGGCGCTCGTTTAGGTAAATTGCCGATTATTGCCGAAGATTTGGGCGATATTGACCAAGCAGTCCTAGATTTTCGCGATCACTTTGCCTTCCCCGGGATGAAGATTCTCCACTTTGCTTTTGGGGGTGACGCGGGTAATCCCTATCTTCCTTTCAACGTCGAACGCAACTGTGTGATTTATACCGGCACTCACGATAATAATACCACTGTGGGCTGGTTTCAAGATAACGCCAATGACTACGAAAAAGCGCGACTTTATCAATATCTTGGCGCTCCCAGTGGTCAGGGAGTGGCTTGGGATCTGATTCGACTGGCCTATAGTTCCGTGGCTAATCAGGCGATCGTACCGTTACAGGATGTGTTAGGTTTAGGATCGGATGCGCGTATGAATACCCCCAGTGTCGCAGAAGGGAATTGGTCATGGCGCTATCGTCAGGAAGCTTTAACCGGAGAATATAGCGAGAGATTGCGAGATTTAGTCAATCTTTTTGGCAGAAATCGTTAAATAGGGTTTGCTGAAAAAGCTTTTCCTGGGGGCAGGGTGTGGGGTGTGGGGTGTGGGGTGTGGGGTTTTACCGATTTTGAGGTAGTCAATTACCTAATTTTCAGGGAAAAAGTACCTGAATTTTCCCCCCGATCCCCGCAACGGCTGGCACTTTTTGAGGAAAAAAAAGTCTAAAAGTCTTATCCAACAAGGTTTTTAGATTTATTCAGCAGACCTTAAATCTCAACCCTTTTGTCGAGACGTTACCCCTAACGTCTCTTTTTGTCCGGTTAATGTGAGGGAGAATTTTTTAGCAATCTTTGCCGGATGCGATCGAGATTTTCTTGACTATTGACGGGTAAATGGGGTAGGGGTAATTCTAAATTGGGCCAATTACTCAAATCATGGCAGGGACAGGATAAACTCGATTGTCCCACCACTTCAATTGGTACAGGTATAGTACAACGAGCGCAGGGATGAAATTCCCATTGAGGGGAAAGTAAGTCTCGGATAGTTTGTTGAGTACCTTCTAGGTAACAATCGCCACTTTGAGGATCAAGCATTTTTTGCCAACAATCTTCAAACTCCGACGAATAGCGATCAGCATTGAAAATTGGCAGCGGAAATAGCATAGCTTGGTTTTTGGGACAAATAACTTTTTTTCCCAATTGAAACCAATGGGCGAGATATTTTTTAACTGCGGAGGTGTCTGACATATAGTTTGTGTGGAGGCTGCCCTGATTATTGCTCTTACCATCAATCCTAGCGTTAACTTCCGGTGTCGGACAGGTCTTAGCATGATTGATGATCGAGTTTAATAATTATTTTAGGTAACTGAGCATCTGCAGCTAGATTAATCCCAATAAACTCACCATTAAAGCTTTTTGGGCGTGCATCCGATTTTCCGCTTGCTCCCAGACTTTTGATTGTACACCCTCGATCGCCCCGTCGGTAATTTCTTCGCCCCGGTGAGCAGGTAAACAATGGAGAATAATCGCGTCTTTGTCAGCGTGACTCATTAGCTGTTCATTGACTTGGTAGGGCTGAAAAACGGGAATTCGGGCATCAGCGAGGCTTTCCTGTCCCATACTCGCCCAGACATCAGTATAGACCACCTGAGAGTCTTTTACGGCCGTAACGGGATCGTCGGTAATTAAGATTTTACTACCGGTTTTCTCGCCAATAGCCTGGGCGCTGGCGACAATTTCCCCATCGGGTTGATAGTTTGCAGGGGAGGCAACCCGCACATTTAACCCCATCAAAGCGCCACCTAGGAGGAGAGAATTAGCGACATTATTACCATCCCCCACATAGGTGAGGTTAATTCCCCGTAAAGTCTGAAAAGTCTCTTGGATAGTCTGTAAATCGGCTAATATCTGGCAGGGATGTTCTAAATCCGTTAAAGCGTTGATAATCGGGATGCGGGAATAATTGGCAAAAGCTTCTAAATCCTCTTGTTTAAAGGTGCGAACCGCGAGAATATCGAGATAGCGATCGAGTACCCGGGCTGTATCTGCTAAGGGTTCCCCGCGCCCCACTTGGGTTACACTGGGATTAAGATCGATCACCTGTCCCCCTAACTGGTACATGGCGACGGTAAAGGAAACCCGCGTCCGGGTGGAAGCTTTATAAAATAGCAATCCCAAGACTTTTTTGCAGCTAGGGTTAAGAGTGCCAGCTTTAAGCTGTGCCGATAGATTGAGTAGGGCGCTGATTTCTTCGCTACTCATGTCGGTTATTCTTAAAACATCTCGTCCTTTTAAAGTGGCTACCATTGGTTTTTCTCTCGATAAACAGGGGTCTTGATTGGGTTTTATGGCAGTTAGCGATTAGCAAAAATCTTGAGCAAAGACCTTATTATAATCCAGTTTTTTCCCTATTAGGCAATTTTTCCCGAAAATTTTTATTTTTTGGGATGTTAGTCCAGCTAACACCCCCACTTTTTCTGTTAAATTAGGTAGGTGTTAAAAATTGTCAGATTCCCCCCTTATCAAGGCGGATCCCCCCGCCTATCGGCACCCCCCTTATCAAGGCGGATCCCCCCGCCTATCGGCACCCCCCTTATCAAGGTAGATCCCCCCGCCTATCGGCACCCCCCTTATCAAGGTAGATCCCCCCGCCTATCGGCACCCCCCTTATCAAGGGGGGCAGGGGGGATCAAACCCAAAATCTATATTTCTACTTAACTAATTTTGCCCCACACTTAGAACAAAAATTAGACGAGGGCGGGTTTTTGTGTCCACAATTACCGCAGATAACTAAAGCTGGGTTAGCCACTTCCGTCACCGGAGAAAGAGGTATTTCTCCACCGCTATCCAACTTATAGTTATCGATTAACTGCAAAATAATTGCATCCTCCCGTTTATATTCTGTATTATCTTTTCCTCCTGTTAACTCCTCGGAACGTTGTTGTAAATATTTGATAAAAGTCCGATACAAAGCTTGTTTTTTCTCCGGAGTGGCCGAATCCTGTAACTTAGCTGTCACCTGACTTTGAATTTTTTCCTTATCTTCGCGACAAGCTTTTACTTCTAACACCTGTACCGCATCTTCCCAACTGGTGGCGATATCGACTTTTTTTAATCCCGTTGCGGTTTTAATTTCATAGCGAATTGTTTTCTCATTAGTGACTCGATTGACTTCTGGAAAAAGCACTTTTAAAGCCCGGGCAGTCACCACCAATTGATAAATACTCGGATCTTCGGGAAAAACATCCCAGAAAGGAGGTTCCTTTTGGATATGCACGGGGATGGGTAAATCGCGATTTTCCCCCATTTGTTGGGCGCGTTTAGCGAGAATAAATTCTCCTTTCCAGTCTTGATAGGATTGCCGCAACTCTCTCATTCCATCGAGACAGCGTAGGGAAAAACCGCCAATTTCCTGCACGAAGACAAGACGATGTTTTTCCACTTCTGCCAAGGGTTTAATATCGTCTTCGTTGGGGATAAATTCCCGCAGTTTCGGAATAATTTTTTGGGCTGCTGGGTTATTGGTATTTCTTCCCCCAATCAGGGCAACATTTTGATTTAATTGGGGCGTAAAACCCGCATCTTTTCCCCGCAAAACCGCAGGATTAAGCATAATTAGTGGTCGCGATTTTTGGTAGGCAATGCGAAGATTATTGATAATATCGGCATCGTTGTTATAAATTTTTAACAAGCGATCACAAGCGGCTAATTCCTGCTGAATTCGACTACTAACGGGGGCATTTTGTAGTAGTTGATTAGCTTGGTTTATGATAACCTGTTGAAAATCTCCTTGACGAAGATCGGCAATCTCGGTGATGTCAAATAAACGCATATTTTCATCAGCGCGGCGCGTTTCTTTCCAGAGAGAGCTAGATTGCTTTAAAATCTCTTCTGAGAGGGGTAAACAAAGGTTATCCATACCTGTATCGTAGGCATTTTTGTTACCGGCAATCCCCGAAGCAAATTGTTCGATAAAGTCTTGATAAAGACTATTTAATTCTTGTCTGTCAAATAATTTAATCCCATTAATTAACAAAGCATCGGCACTATCGATCTGTTGATTAGCTTGGAGATTAAATAGATCGCGACTTTGAATTAATTTCTGACGAAAGCGATTAAAACGGCTTTCTAATTGATTAAGATGTTCCAGTAAACGATTAATAACCTCTACTCCTGCACCTCTGGTTTTTCGTTGAATATTGGCCATTAAATAGCCTTCCAATCCCGTTAAAGCTTGTTCACAATATTGTTCCATCTTATCTTTTTTCGAGATATGAATTTTATCTTTCAGATCATTAATTTCTGCTAAAGCTGTATCATATTCTCGTTGACGTTTACTTTCGTTTTGACTCCAAACCTGTTCTTGATCACGACGGAATTTTTCTGCTATGTCGGTGAAGATTTGTCGTACTGAAACAATAAAACTCTCGGCAAATTTTACCCCACGGTTTCGATCTTCAATGACATTATAAAACTCCATTTCTAGAGACTTTTTCCCCCGTTGAATAATTTCATCCCGGTTATTATAAATCTTTTTCAGGTAATCGCCGTGCAGCCGTTCATCGGGACTCAATTCTAGTAAATGATTGCGTTTAAATTCCTCGACTCTTGGCGTTAAATAATCATTAATAAATTGCAGAATTTTTCCCTGTTCATTGCCTAAAATATTAACACCCTGTTTGGTACAGGATAGCCAATTATCTTGATTGATTTCCTGACGAGTTTCGTTAATCCATTGGGAGATTATGGCAATTAAAGAGCGATCCTTGTCGGCACATAAATCCATAATTAATTCCCCTTCGCTCAAGCGCATTCTTTTGAGGATATCACCTCTGACTAACTCCAACATTTGAGCGGGTAAAATCACGGCATCATTCAGCCACCAATTAATTAAATCTTTGGCTAAACGTTCCGATAAAGAAGCACGAATTTGGGCAATAGGAATTTCAATAGTTGATAGCCCAAAACTCATAAATTGCTTAGGATAACCGCGACCCCCGGGGTCAGCTTGCGCCCAAGAACCCTTAATATTATCTCTAATGGAACGCTTATGGGGGGCAAAATCAGAGGTCATATCTAGGAAGATATTTTGGGCGATCATTTCCCGAATTTGACCGAGTTTAAAATCACCTTCGCCGTTTTTTGTCCCCACTAAATAGGTAAAATCAAAGGGGGGTAATTTACTAACAACTTCATCGACCAAACCACTGCTAAACTGTTGATGATATTCGGTTCTGTAGTCAGAAAAGTAATTTAATTCCATCAGGGCAGCGTAACCATTAGCCAAAACTCGATCGCCGACACTAATCCCCGCAAATGCTTCAGGAGTGGGAACAATTGCCGTACTCAAAGGACTACTTTCCCCTCGCAACCAATTACGAATACAGTAGCCTATATCGATTAACATTCCGCTACCCGTACCACCGTTTAAAGACCCCGTAGTAAAGACATTAATAGCAGTATTATTAACTTTAATTCCATAGCGATCAAGCATAAAGTTTTCTTGTCCCTTTACCCGTCTCACCGCGTCCAGAAATTTCCTTTGGATCTCATGATAATTACAAAATAAAGCAAAACGGCCACAGGCGCGAATTTGTCCCGCTCCCGCTTCCAGGGAAGTAATATTTCTCTCTAATTCCGGGGGAAACCAACTATTAATCCAGGGATATCTATCCATGTCAGATACCATCTCCTGTACCTGTTTTCCACTCACCCGGGCCCAGTGTTTTTCGTTATCTTTAAAAGCACTGCCAGCAGCTTCAGGATTACTGATTTTATAATCTTTATCCGTGTCAACCACCAAAAAACTGACAATCGGAAAATTGCTCAAACTGCCATAACTTTCCTCGATTAAACGACGCAATCGCGATAAAATTTCGTTACCCGTGCCACCAATACCCACTAAAACCGTGGGAACCATGCTTTTTTCTTCTACTGCTGCTGGCATAATTATTTAACTCCTAAGGCCATTTCTTGACGGTTGCGGGGGACTTCGTAGGTGAGGAAATCGTAGGCTAATTTAGTGTTAGGAAAAATCGCCCGCGCTTCCTCTAACAGATTGGAAATATCCAGAGAATTACCCGGTAGATAACGGGGGCTAAAATGGGTCATTAATAACAATTTTACCCGAGCTGCCAAGGCCACTTGGGCTGCCATCGTTGAAGTGGAGTGAACACTTTCAAAGGCTAACCCGGCGTCTTGGTGAGCAAAAGTCGCCTCATGAATTAGCACATCTGCATTCTGTGCCAATTCGATCGAACCTTCACAGAAAATAGTATCGGTACAATAGGCAATTTTACGGCCGATTTCCGTTTCTCCGCAGAGGGACTGACCGCGAATTTTGCTGCCATCGGCGAGGGTGACAGTTTCCCCTTTTTTCAGCTTGCCGTAAATTGGTCCGGGGGGAATACCTAAAGCGTTGGCTTTTTCCACATCAAAACGTCCTGGACGGTCTTTTTCGGCGATGCGATAACCGTGGGCGGGAATACGATGTTTTAATAGCTGACAGGAGACGGTAAATTCTTCATCTTCGTAGAGTATGCCAGGGGAAATGGCATGGACACGCACCCGATTAGCTAAATTAGTATAGGAATACTTAGCACAAGCACGCAGATAGTCCCCTAGTCCGGGGGGTCCGTAGATGTCAATATCCTGAGCAGAACCGGCTAATCCGATACTGGCTAACAATCCCATTAAACCAAAGATATGATCCCCGTGCATATGGGTGATAAAAATGCGTCGGATTTGGGAACTTTTCAGGTCGCTACGCAGTAACTGGTGTTGAGTTCCTTCTCCACAGTCAAACAGCCATATTTCCGCCCGTTGCGGCAAACGAAGGGCGATACTAGAGACATTACGGGAACGAGTGGGAACCCCAGAACTGGTTCCTAAAAAAGTAATCTCCACAGGATAGCTGTCAGGATAGAGGATTCTTTTTCTAGTCTAGGCTGTTTTGATCGATTTCTCGATCGAATTGCTGCTTTTCTCTATTTCATCACTTGGAAACAGGAAATCCCCTGATTTTGACCTAACTCGGCAATAATTACTCGCAGCCAGAAATACGTTGGCGCACAGATCATACTTTGTGCTTTTTGTCAAAAAAACTTTTTTTTGCAATAAAACTACACAAAAAAAAGATCATCGTTATGGGTGAAATTGACTAATTTACCCGTTTTAATTAGGATGACCTTGTAGATGTGGCAAGGGGTTCAGTCATTGCTACCCAAAAAAGCACAGAGTAACCCATTATGAAATTCAGTAAAATCGCTGTAACCATTGTAACATCGTTGTTAAATAAAAATCTTTCTCAATTAATTCTTAAGAATTTGTAAATATTGCGAAATGTTAATTTAAATATTCTCAAGCTTTTGGAGTCAATAAATAATTTTTGCTTATCTTTGTCCAAAATTGGGTTAGAAGTCAGGAGTCGGGTGATAGGGTGATAGGGTTTTGGGGTGTTGGGGTGTTAGGGTTTTAGTTGAAATTCCCCCACTTCCCCACTTCCCCACTTCCCCACACCCCACACCACTTCCCTAGAACGATCTTTGGGACAAGATTAAGTTTAAAATCTGAAATAGATGATTTTTTTCAGGATCGAGTCAAGTTTATGGCAGATATTGTCGATATTGCGGTCAGTGCCGATAATTTTAAAACTCTAGTGACGGCGGTACAAGCCGCTAATCTTGTGGATGCCCTAAAAAGTCCCGGCCCGTTCACGGTTTTTGCCCCCACCGATGAAGCTTTTGCCAAATTGCCCCCCGGGACGATTACAACCCTAGTGCAGAATATCCCCCAATTAACCCGAATTCTCACCTATCACGTCGTTGCGGGCAAATATATGCAGGAAGATTTGGCGAAATTGGCTGTAGTGACTTCTCTAGAGGGTTCACCGATTCCCGTCGATTGTAGCGAAGGTTTTGAGGTGAAAAATGCCACGGTGGTCGCGGGTAATATCGAGGCGGATAATGGTGTGATCCACGTCATCGATACGGTGATCCTGATGGGTTAGTTTTTGACCGGCTTTTCCCCGGGCCGCATCCAGGGCGGCTCTGTCTTATTTTAGTAACCAAATATACAGACATTTTTGCTTGTTTATGGATTCGATGATCCACTACCTGTGCAGACCATCAAATGGCTTTGCTATCATAAATATTAACGAAAAAGTAAGGAAATATTAAGGGAGATGAAAAATGGTTAACCAGTTTCTCCCCCTGATTGATTTTCGCCTTAGAATGCGGTTGATGAAGGGATAAACAAGATAATTCCCGCTAAGGAGTACGCCAATGAAGACCTTAGAATTTCTCTCGGAACTGAATGCCGCACCGCAAGGATGGGGATTCTGGATTGATCGTCAGCAGATCGAAGCCAACCACGTCGGTCAATATTCCTTTGAGAATGATCGTTTGCCAAAAAGTTTTGTTCATATCGGTAGTCTCGCTGAATTAGCTCACCAACGACAAAAATATATTCTTAGCCATCTCGACAGTAATGGCAACGTGGAAGAACTCGCTCAAGAATGGGTGCAAACACTGCTCGCTAATTTGACAACTTAATAAGTACCTAAGCAAAATTAATTACACATCTAAGCCACTACTCCGTCAGACTTCTGGTGTGAGGAAACAGTGAACTGAAAACTCAAATCCGATCCCTAATAGCTGTCTCCCGTCTCCCCGTCTCGGAGTCTCGGAGTCTCGGAGTCTCGGAGTCTCCTGTCTCGACTAGGAAATTAATTTTGCACGACTACTTAGTTTCTGGAAAATTCCCCCAAAAAAGAGGCCACTTTCTGCAAGATGACCTCTAAATTTTTTTGTTAGGGGTTGGGGTGTTGGGGTTTTAGGGTTTTAGGGTTTTAGTTGAATTCCCCCATTTCCCCATTTCCCCATTTCCCCATCTCCCCATTCCCCTATTCCCCAGAAGCATGAGGACCGATTTTGAGAACTAAAACCCCTAAAGGTGGTAAACAGAGATCGATCGAGTAGGGACGGCTATGATAGGACCATTCCTCCGACCATTTACCACCGAGGTTGCCCATATTGCTACCGCCATATTTACCCGCATCGCTGTTAAAGATTTCCTGATAAAAACCAGGATGAGGTACACCAACGCGATAATGGCTGTGGGGTTGGGGAGTAAAATTACAGACCACCACCAGAAACTCCTGCCAATTTTTGCTCCAGCGCAGGAAAGAAACGACGCTATGACTATTATCACTACAGTCGATCCACTCAAAGCCATCCTGACCAAAATCCTGGGTATATAAAGCAGGTTCACTCTTATAGGTGGCGTTCAAATCTGAGAAAAAGCGTTTTAGCTGTTGATGGGGTTGATGCTGCAAAAGACCCCACTCCAAATCACCCCAAACATTCCACTCACTCCACTGGCCAAATTCCATGCTCATAAACATGGTTTTCTTGCCGGGGTGGGTAAACATATAACTAAATAATGCCCGGACATTGGCGAATTTTTGCCACTCATCCCCCGGCATTTTGCCAATCATATTACTTTTGCCGTGAACCACTTCATCGTGGGACAAAGCCAGCATATAATTCTCGCTGTGGTTATACCACATACTAAAAGTGACATTATTTTGATGGAATTGACGGAACCAGGGATCCATGCCGAAATAATCGAGCATATCGTGCATCCAGCCCATATTCCACTTCAAATTAAAGCCTAAACCGCCCATATAGGTGGGCCAGGACACCATCGGCCAAGCGGTGGATTCTTCGGCAATAGAGAGAATTCCGGGGAAATAGCTAAAAATTACATGATTAACTTGACGCAGGAATTCCGCTGCTTCTAAATTTTCCCGGCCACCGTACTCGTTAGCCACCCATTCCCCATCTTTACGACAATAATCGAGATAGAGCATAGAAGCCACCGCGTCCACGCGAATACCGTCAATATGGTACTTATCGAACCAAAAAAGAGCATTAGCCACCAGGAAATTTCTGACTTCGTTGCGACCGTAGTTAAAAATTAAGGTTCCCCATTCCTTGTGTTCCCCTTTGCGCGGGTCGCCGTGTTCGTAAAGATGAGTACCATCAAAGAAAGCTAACCCGTGGCCATCTTTGGGGAAGTGACCGGGGACCCAATCCACTAGCACACCAAGGCCATTTTGGTGACATTGATCGACAAAATACATGAAATCTTCAGGATTGCCGTAGCGACTGGTGGGGGCAAAATAACCCGTCACTTGATAACCCCAAGAACCATCAAAAGGATGCTCGGCGATCGGTAATAATTCGATATGGGTGTAACCTAATTCTTTAACGTAGGGAATTAGTTTTTGGGCTAACTCGTAGTAACTCAAAAAGCGCGCCCCAGTGTTCCATTCCGACACGGGAACCGCTTCCCCGGACCCAGAAAGTAAACGGGGGGGTTCGGCACTAGAAGCGTGCAGCCAAGAACCGAGGTGTAATTCGTAAACGGAAACCGGTTGAGTTAAAGGATCGCTATGGCGGCGTTTTTCCATCCAATCGCTATCATCCCAAGTATAGCTATCTAAATTAGCCACGATCGAGGCGGTTTTCGGGCGTACTTCTTGGGCAAAACCGTAGGGATCAGATTTTTCGTAAATATGACCTTCCCAATTTTTGATCTCGTATTTATATTTAGTGCCAACACCGATTTCTGGGATAAACAATTCCCAGACCATATTATTACGTTTCCGCATTTGGTGATCACGACCATCCCAGTTATTGAAATCACCAATAATCGAGACGTTGCGGGCATTAGGGGCCCAAACTGCGAAATAAACCCCTTTAATACCCTCGATTTCGGCTAAATGCGCCCCTAATTTTTCATAAATGCGATGATGGTTGCCCTCCCCAAACAGATGTAAATCAAAATCGCTGAGTTTGGCAGAACGGAAGGCATAGGAATCATAGATTACCCGTTCCTGTTCTCCCTCGTGGATGCGTAATTGATAATTGTTCAGTTCACCGATATCGATAACGCACTCGAAAAAATGGGGGTGATAAGCGGTCGTCATGGGATATTCTTGTCTTTGGGACGGTAAAATAACCCAAGCGGCCGTGGTTTTCGGTAAATAGGCTCTAACAACCCATTTATTGACTTTTCCTTCTTCTTCTAGGGGATGGGCCCCCAAAACCTCAAAGGGATCGTGATGGAGGTTGTTGACGATTTGATGGACTTGTTCGGGGGATACCACTATAGACATTCATTTACCACTCTTGACATCTACAATACTTATAGCAAGGAAATAGTCATTTTTTTGTTGCCTTCTGGGAATTCTCAAACTGATGGTATATTCTGCCTACTTAGGGTCTGCTGAAAAAGTTTTTCGTGGGGGTAGGGTGTGGGGTGTGGGGTGTGGGGTGTGGGGTGTGGGGAAGTGGGGTGTGGGGTGTGGGGTGTGGGGAAGTGGGAAGAATAAATAAAATAATCTCCTGTCTCGGAGTCTCCTGACGACCGGCTCCTGACTCCTGACCCTAACAACAATTTTTGATTTTTACAAGAGGTCTATGGTAAAACTGCCAATTTAATCCGGCTCTGGTCATTCCCGATTTTACATCTTCCCCAGTATCGGTTATAAATTTATGGCTCAATCTTCTTCCTTTTTATCTCTACAGGGTTCTTAACTGGAACGAGTTTGATCGCTAGGAGATTGACTTTCCTCTAATTGAGCTTTGATTTTTACCGAGTCTTCAATCTGCTCGGCCTCTCGCTTAAATTCACTTTCAAATTCCTTGGATGCTTCTTGAAATCCTCGAATCGTTTTGCCTAAACTGCGACCGATTTCTGGTAATTTTTTCGGTCCGAAAACTAGCAGGGCAATCAAGAGAATTAACCCCATTTCCGGTAATCCAATCCCAAAAATATTCATGTTTTTGCTCCTAATAAAAAACTCGCGGTGGGCAATAACCCACCTGCTAAAGTCCGAGGGACAATTCTGCCGCCAAAAATGCCGACGAGATTGTTGGAATCTGCTTACTGACCCCAATCTACATTAAATCCTTCTAAAATTAGGGAGGAGTTGTAGATCTGTAAAATAATCAGCAAAAAGACTAAAAACAGAGCCATAAACACTCCCATCAGCAAGGTAGTTCCCCAACCGGGAGAAACTTTACCATATTCTGAGTTGAGGGGACGAAGGATTTCACCTAAGCGTGTACGCTGTGCCATAAGTTACCAAGAAAGATCTGTAAATGATAATTTTGTATTGATCCGTAATTTGACGAAGTGCCAACCGGTCAACCCAGTGAGATAAAATCTACTGCTGTTTCCAGTGGAGCTTTTTTGGTCTAATTCCGAACGGAATCGTTTTTCGCCTGCCCTGCCACGCCCACAAGAATCTGCAAGCGCCTACAGTACGGGAATTATTTTAACATTGTTTGGTGATCTTCTCAGGATTTAGGAGACGGTGGATGGGAGTTGGGTGTGGGGTGTGGGAGTTGGGATGATGGGGGAGATGGGAGAAAAAAGCTGATCAGTGATCACTGATCACTAATCACTGATCAAGTCTCCTTCGGTGCTATGATTGAGGGTGTAAAGTTTTATTGCAAAGGTATTCGTCTTGGTTAAGCTGAATACTGACAAAAGGTTAACAACACTACCTTAAACAAGCTCTCAAGAGAGGATACAGAGAACACATGGCTTACACACTTCCCCCTTTACCCTACGATTACACTGCCTTAGAGCCTTGCATCACCAAAAGTACCCTAGAATTCCACCACGACAAGCACCACGCCGCTTATGTCAATAACTATAACGGTTTGGTCAAAGATACGGAACTCGATGCTCTCTCTTTAGAAGAAGTTATCGTTAAGGTTGCCGGTGATGCCTCTAAAGCTGGGGTTTTCAATAATGCCGCCCAAGCATGGAATCATAGTTTTTATTGGGACTGCATGAAACCGGGTGGTGGCGGTGCGCCTACCGGTGCTTTAGCCGATAAAATTCAGGCAGATTTCGGCAGTTTCGAGAAATTTGTCGAAGCTTTCAAAACTGCGGGCGCTACTCAATTCGGTAGCGGTTGGGCTTGGTTGGTTCTCGATAACGGCACTCTCAAAGTTACCAAAACCGGCAACGCTGACAATCCCTTAACCGCCGGACAGGTTCCCCTCTTAACTATGGATGTGTGGGAACACGCTTATTATCTCGACTACCAAAATCGTCGTCCCGATTATATCAGCGACTTTTTAACTAAGTTGGTTAATTGGGATTTCGTGGCTGCTAATTTAGCGGCGGCCTAAAAATTTGGCTCAGTTAATCAGTTATCAGTTATCAGTTATCAGTTATCAGGGGTTGGGGAGCAGGGAGAAACAATCCATAAGTTGGGAGTTAATCGTACTATTAAAATTGGCCAATCTCTCTAATATTAATTATCCTTAAAAGAGATAACCAGAAAAAACTTTTTTAACATCGATCGCGCTTCTCGCACCATGGAACAACCTGTCAGTTGGATTATTCCCCGTCATCCCCGTCCCGATTATCCCCTGTTTGTATTTTTACCCGGAATGGATGGCAGCGGCCAACTATACCATCGTCAGATTAAAAACCTTGCCCCTTACTTCGATCTGCGTTGTTTGGTGATTTCCCCGCAATATCTCGGTGATTGGGAGGAATTAAGCACCCTCGTGATCGCTTTATTGGAACAGGAATTAAAGCGACAATCGAGAAAAGTCTATCTCTGCGGTGAGTCTTTTGGCGGCTGTTTAGCCTTGAAAATAGCAACAAAATCACCAAAATTAATTAAAAAACTGATTTTAATTAACCCTGCTTCTTCTTTTAATCAAAGACCTCTTTTAAGCTTGGGAATCGGTATCACCCAGATGATGCCCGATTTCATCCAAGGCAGCTCGGCACTAACTATTTTACCCTTTCTGGCCGCTCTGGGTCGAATATCCCGGGAAGATCGCCGCTCTCTCCTCAAAGCCATGCAATACGTCCCACTGAAGACGATTAGCTGGCGTTTATCCCAGTTACAACGGTTTCAGGTTAGTGCCAGCGAGTTAAAACGTCTGCAATTGGGGGTGTTAGTGATAGCCAGTCAAGGCGACCGACTGTTACCATCGGTAGCGGAGGCTAAACGCCTAATTCAGCAGTTACCCGCCGCAAAATTAACGATTCTGCCCCATAGTGGTCACGCTTGCCTGCTGGAAACCGATATTCATCTCAAAGACATTCTCCATCACCATGCTTGTCTCCCCCGAAGCCTACCCGCAAAAAGTCACTGAGGATGGTTCTTATACCTTTTTTTCGACCGAATTCGGCGAATGTTATCATTCTACCTCTGGGGCAAGGGAAGAAGCCGAGAAAAAATTTATCCTCTCTAGTCGTCTGACAGCAAAAGCAGACCAGAGCAATAATCTGAAAGTTCTTGACATTTGTTACGGCTTAGGGTATAATACCGCCGCAGCCTTAGCGGCCATTTGGCAAGTTAGGGGGGATTGTCGGGTAGAATTATTAGCTTTGGAAAGCGATCGAGTGGTTCCCCTAGCGGCTATTAGAGAAAATCTCTTAAATAGTTGGAGTCAACCAATTCCCGAATATTTAAGTGATTTTGCCCATAATCACCGGCTAGACCTGCCTAATCTGACGGCTAAACTGTTAATCGGGGATGCGCGACAGACGATAAGCAAGGTGATTGACGCGGGTTTTCAAGCGGAGGCAATTTTTCTCGACCCCTTTTCCCCGGGTAAATGTCCGCAACTGTGGACGGTGGAGTTTTTAGCTTTAGTGGCGAAATGCCTGAGTCCGACGGGTTATTTAGTCACCTATTCCTGTGCTGCCTCGGTGCGAAGGGCTTTACAATTAGCAGGATTGCAGATTGGGGCCACCGATAGCGTCGGTCGGCGATCGCCGGGGACAATAGCCAGTTTTTTGTCCTTACCCCCATCTCTATCGGCACAGGAACGGGAACATCTGCAAACTAAGGCCGCTATTCCCTATCGAGACGCGACTCTAACCGACCCAGCCGAAGTGATTATACAACGTCGTCGCAGCGAACAGGCACTCTGTGACTTAGAACCGACTAGCCACTGGAAAAAACGTTGGCAAAGATCGGTTAGTTCGATCGAAATCTCGGAATGAGAATAGTGTGGTTAAATGCCTGATAATTCGGGCTTTTGTTTAAGAAAAATTAAGCATTCTACTGATCGGCTTGTTTTTTTTAGGCTGGATTAGATAGCATGGGTGTAAGCAAGACGTTATCTGCATAAAAAAGGTTCCCCGACCAGATAGATTTTTTGTTAGACCAATTCAGCCTTAAGGCGATCAAGAGCGACTCTTCTTAACGATAAGTTTGCCGATCTAGTATATTTCTATTGTGTTTTTCGTGATCTAGTATTAGCCGGAGGACAGGAAAATGAGTAATAAGAACAACCCAAAATATGAAGAAATCAAAGGTAAACTGGAAAGGATTATCCCCTTGCCAGAACCGCAGCGAACTCTGGCTCTACATCGTATAGCAACGGAGCAGAAAGAAAGTTTTGACGAGATCCAAAAATATTTTAATCGGCGTATCGAGGAAAAGATTAATGAAAAATTAGACAGCATTAAAGATGAAAAAGATAATATTAAAAAGTTAAGGATTTTAAAAGAACTGTCCGAGTCTAATTTTTTGGGTTTTTCTTTAGATGAGTATAAGGACTTACTAAAACAAACCAAGATTTTATCGGAAGAAGAAATTAGAAAGAGAATAAAAGAAATTAAGCAAGAAGCGAAAAACCCTATTCAAGAAGCTATCGACTTACAAAAGCTATCAGAAGATAGTGGCTTATCCCCAGAAGAATGCAAAAATTTATTAAATGAATACCGATTTGATTGGACTGATTTTGAGCTTATCCTCAAAATAGCCTCAATTGTTACCGCTTTAGGGATTTTTGCCGGTGTAATCACCTATTGGTGGGAAACGGATAAAAGACGAGCGCAAGAGAATAATGATGCTTGGACTGTTCTCCGTTCAGCGAAAGAAGATCCTGCTAGTAACGGAAGAATTGATGCCTTGGAGTCTCTCAGTAGTGGTTGTAAAATGCCAGAAAATATATTCACTTGGCTATTAACAAAAGTTGGGATGCAAGAGGATTGTGTCAGATTGGTGGGGGTAAATCTCAAATCAGCTAATCTACCCAGAGTTGATATGTCAAATAATGATCTATCCAAGGCACAATTACAGAATGCCAATCTTGACGGAGCAAACCTCAAGGATGCCGATCTAGAGGGGGCCGATTTAACTGGAGCGAGTCTCAGAAAAGCTGACCTAACGGGAGCCGATTTAAGAGGGGCAAATTTACAGGATGTTAACCTGTCCAATGCCATTTTAAATGGAGCAAAGATCACCAATGCTAATCTAGAGGGAGCTAATTTATCTAATGCAGATTTGAGAAATGCTAATCTGCTGAACACTTCTTTAAAAGATGCACGTGTTGAAAATGCAATATATAACTTTAATACTCAACCTTTTAATTGGTATCCATCAGAAGAAAAAAAATATTTAATCTGTGATCGTGAAAAAGACGAAAAAGATATTAAAAATGAATGTAAGTCTCTCCAATTAAACCAAGCAGATTTACAAGAAGTAGATCTGAGCAATACCTATTTACAAAAAGCGAATCTAGGTCACGCTAATCTCAGAAATACCAAGTTAATTAATGCTGATTTGAGGGACGCTGATTTAACCTACGCAGATATCCGAGGGGCTGATTTTACCAGTGCTGTCTTGAAAGGTGTTAAGATCGATCATGCGATCTACGATGATCGTACTAAACTCGATAAAAGCATCTTTTTCAATCAGGCAAAGTTTTACAAAATTAGCTCTTTTAATCCCCTAAAAAGAGACTTGCAGCCACCACAGAAGGACTTAAAAGATGCCGAGCTAAGACGCGCAGATCTCCGAAAAGCTGATTTAAGAGGAGTGGATTTAACAGGTGCAAATCTGGAGGGTGCTGATTTAAGAGGGGCAAATTTAGAGGGGGCTAAATTAGATAAAACTGAATTAAAGGGTGTTCTTTTTGATAAAGAAACGAAACTGGATGTTAAACCTCAAAAATTAATAGATGCTAAAGCTTATTATATTGAAAATAAAAATCCCGACAATCCTGGAGATTTAGTGGGAATAGATTTATCTAATCGAGATTTGGAAAAAACTGCTTTACAAGGAGTCAACCTTACTGGGGCTAAATTGGAGAAAGTCAACCTGATTGGTGCTGATTTGCAGGGAGCTATTTTAAGTTCTGCCACACTGCTAAAAGCCGATTTATCCCGTAGTAATCTTAGTCAGTCTTACCTGAACTTTGCCAAACTTCAAGGTGCTAACTTAAGTGGTGCTGATCTAAAAAAAGCTGACCTGATCGAAGCTAATCTTAAAAATGCTCGTTTAAAAAGCTATCTGGATGCTAAAACCAATCTACAGGATGCAGTTTTAATTAAGGCAATTTTAGAATTAGCAGATTTAAAAGACGCAGTGTTAATTAATGCTAACTTAATGATGGCAAATCTCAAAGAAGCTAACCTAAAACAAGCGGATTTAAGACAGGCTAACCTAGAACACGCCGACTTGAGTTATGCCGATCTTACGGAAGCCGATTTAAGCGGTGCTAACTTAGAAAATGCTGACTTAAGAGGAGCAAATTTAATTAAGGTTAAAGTTGATAGCAGAACTAATTTTAAGGGAGCATTAATTAATGAAGAAACCAAGTTAAATTTTGATAGAACCAACAGTCACTTTCATGAAGTTGCCAAAAAATATGAAGAATTTTTAAAAGTAGTTTATTTTATTACTCGACGGAGGCAATCTTCTTTAATTTTTAAAGATCCATCGAAATCAAAAATAGAAAACCTAAGTTGGTTTCCGACATCGAACAATTATAAAGGATTAATTGATTTACCAAAGAATCTTGAGAATTGTCAAGCAAAAATCAACTTGATCGGCATCGACTTATCCGATCGAGATTTAACTAAAATCAACTTATCCTGTGTAGATTTAACCAAGATTAGTCAGAAAGGATTGAAAAATACTATCCTAGAAAAAGCTAATTTAATTGGAGTTAATTTAACAGGTATTAGTTTGGAGGGAGCGAAATTAGATAAAGCTATTTACGATCAGAGAACAATTAGCAAGGTCGATGATAAAAAATATCGAATATTATTTAAGCGAGCTTATAAAATTGAACCTAAGTCAGATTTGTCTCAAGCTGACTTATCCGATCAGGTTTTAGATGGCTTAGATTTACAAGGTGCTATTTTAGAAAAGGCAGAATTGCCAAGAGCGCATTTAATAGGCACACAATTACAAGATGCTATTTTAAAAGATGCCAATTTAACCGGTGCAATTTTAAAAGATGCCGATTTAACCGGTGCAGATTTAACCGGTGCAAAGCTAAAAGAAGTGATCGGATTAACAGTCAAACAACTTGAAACTGTTAAAAGTCTCAAAGACGCTCAATTTAGTCCTGAATTATGTAAAGCTGTTCGAGAGGAACTCAAAGAAACTAAGGATAAAATTGCCGATTGTCCCCAATAAAGTTATACCAATTCTCTATAAGCTGATCACAATCGCCACCCATCACCATCAAAGGGAAAGCCAAATTTGATTAGGGAGTTGCCAGAAATTGACCGGGAGATAATTCGGCATTAACTAAAGACTTGATCGGGATTAATTTGACGGCACAAGCTTTTAATTCCGGTTGCAGGGAAATCGGACAAGCGGCCGGATGGGTGAGACTATTAGCCTCAGCATTTTCTGCCCATAAAGCCCCCCAGTGCATCGGCACAAAGACACAATTAGGAGCAATTGCTTTGGTAATTAAAGCGGGAAAACGGGCAAAACCGCGACGAGAACGCACCTCCACCCATTCCCCAGCTTCTATGTGCAATTTTGCCGCATCTTGGGGATGAATTTCTATAAAAGGTGCGGGGTGCATTTTGACAATTTTCTCGATGCGGCCGGTGCGGGTTTGGGTGTGCCAGTGACCGTACAAACGCCCTACGGTCAACACTAGGGGATATTCCTCGTCCGGGGGTTCCGCTAAACCTTTACTGTGGTAGGCGGCGAAAACAGCACGACCATCGGCAGTATTAAATTTACCATCGGTATAAAGGCGTTTTGCGGCTGTTTTTTCGCTTTTATTTTCATCTTTAACTAAATTCCCCAGTAATTCCCCGGAATTAGCGGTTTTAGGGGCGGAAATTTCATCGATGGAATCGGGCCACGGTCGGGGAGTCTCGGCCAGGCGATCATAATTAATCGCCGTCATATCACAAGGACGTTTATATGTCAAGCCAATAAACTCGGAATGTACCTCGGCCGAATCCTGAAAATTAAATTGTGCCTGAAACCCCAAACGGCGACCAACTTCCGCGAAAATTTGCCAATCGGCCTGAGCTTGACCGACGGGAGAGCGAAAAGCTTTATTTAACGTCACCACGCGCTCAGAATTGGTCATTGTTCCCGTTTTTTCGCCCCATTGGGCTGCTGGCAGTAATAAATGGGCGTAGGCGCTGGTTTCCGTGGGATAGTAGGCATCCTGATAGATAGTAAAAGGTGATTTTAACAGGGCGGCCTTGGTGCGTTCTAGATCAGGCATACTAACGGCCGGATTAGTGGCGGCAATCCAGAGAAGTTTGACATCTCCCGTCTCCAAACCGGTAATCATACTCCAAGCATCGCGACCGGGGACGGGAGAAATCTGACCGGCGGGTAAACCCCAAGCTTGTTCCACTTCGGCCCGGTGTTGGGGATTTTTGACGGAACGATAACCGGGCAGAAGATGGCAGAGGCCGCCGGCTTCCCTTCCTCCCATGGCGTTGGGTTGTCCCGTTAGGGAAAAAGGACCGGCCCCCGGTTTACCGATATTAGCCGTCATTAAGTGTAAATTGATTAAAGTGCGGGCTTTGGCCGTGCCTTCGCTGGATTGATTGATACCCATCGACCAAAGGGAAAGGACTCTTTTCGATTCGGCCCAGTAGCGGGCAGCCTTTTCTAAATCCTCGATGGGGATACCGCATTTAGGGGCGACGATTTCCGGGGGATAATGGCGGATAATTTCGGCGTATTTGTGGAAATCTCGGGTACATTTATCGATAAAATAGGTATCGATCGCACCCCAATTCAGTAACAGGTGAGCAATACCGTTAAATAGGTCAATATCGGTCCCCGGGTTAATGGCGAGGTGGAGATTAGCGGCCTCGGCGGTTTTGGTGCTGCGGGGATCAACGACGATTAATTTCGCTTGTTGGTTGCCTTTGAGATACTTGTGCAGACGGTTAAAGATGATGGGGTGACATTCGGCCGTATTTGTCCCCACCAAAAAGGCACAATCGGTTAATTCTAGGTCATCGTAACAGCAGGGGGGACCGTCAGACCCGAAACTGTCCAGATAAGCGGCCACGGCCGAAGACATACAGAGACGGGAATTAGCATCAAAGTTATTGACTCCCAGACAGCCCTTGACCAGTTTTTGGGCGATGTAGTAATCTTCGGTGTGAAATTGTCCCGAACCGTATAGACAGATACTTTCCTTTTCCCCCTGAGCGATTAGAGTTTGCATCTGGTTAACGATGCGATCGAGGGCTTCTTCCCAAGTACAAAGACGAAATTGCTCTTGGAGAGAATCGCGGATCATCGGGGTTTTGAGGCGATTTTTATCGATCGATTCCGCTACGGTAGCCCCTTTAACACAGACCATACCTTGACTGGAGGGGTGGGACTTGTCCCCGAAGACTTTCCATGCTTGTCTGGCCGACGCGGGGGGGGTGACTGTCAAACCACAACCTACTCCACAGTAAGGACATTGGGTTTTTGTAGATTCAGTCATAAGCAGTTGGTCTGATTAGTGGCGCTGTCTTTAGGCATACTTAAGATAGTCGGCAGATTTTCTCGGCGAAATTGTAGTTATTAATACAATTTATTAGATGCCTTGGCCAAATTGCCATTTTTATGATGCAAATCGCGCATTAAACCTGTCTAGATAGGGTTTGCTGATGGGTGTGGGGTGTGGGGTTTTATGTTGCCTGTTGCCTGTTGCCTGATCTCAACAAGCAATTTCAATACTTAACAGCTTAAAAAGCATACACTTGTTCTCGTGTTGAAAAAGAATCGGGATAGGATAATAGTAGTCTCTAGGGTGGGGAAAAAGTTTTCAGCCAGTCATGACCTACGAACCTCTACATCATAAGTATCGTCCCCAAACCTTTGCCGATTTGGTGGGACAATCAGCGATCGCCACGACCTTGAGTAATGCCTTAATCAGTGAGCGAATCGCCCCTGCATACCTATTTACTGGACCCAGAGGCACGGGGAAAACCTCCTCGGCGCGAATTTTAGCCAAATCCCTCAACTGTCTGTCTAGTGACCATCCTACGCCGATTCCCTGCGGTAAGTGTTCCGTCTGTCAAGCGATCGCCAATGGCTCCGCTTTAGACGTGATCGAAATTGATGCCGCTAGTAATACCGGTGTAGATAACATTCGGGAAATTATCGAGCGATCGCAATTTGCCCCCGTCCAATGTCGTTATAAAGTCTATGTCATCGATGAGTGCCTGACTGGGGATAGCCTTGTTTTCACCGAAACGGGATTAATCCCCATTAATCATCCTGAGATTCTCGGAAAACGAGTTCTCAGTTACAACGAGAGCAGCGGAGAGTGGGAATATAAAAAAGTCCTGCGATGGCTAAACCGAGGCGTAAAAGCAACTTTAACCATTCAAACCAGAAATCGGACGATTAATTGCACTGGTAATCATTTGATTAGAACAGAAAAAGCATGGATACAAGCAAAAAATCTCAAAATCGGCGCTCAGATCCTATCCCCTGTGAATGTGGCTGCGGGCAACTCATCTCTAAGTATGGAAGGGATGGACATAACCGACGTTTCGTTTCAGGGCATCAAAACTACGGCAATAGTAACGGAACAAGAGTCTATGACTTGGCCTCTATTTTGCAACAGGCTGAATCCATCAAGCCCTTTTGTCAGTGTGGCTGTGGGGAAAAACTGGAAATTCCCTTGTTTCTCCAACAAAAAGGCAGAGGGATCAAAAGTATTGAATCCTATTGGCAAAGACATCCTTACAAACAAGGACACGGTTTATGGGAAAAGCGAACCAAAAAATTACTGTTCCATCGAGAATCTTTGTCCTCAAACAGCCTCGGACTTATATACGGGACTTTACTCGGAGATGGAACTATCGATTACCCCAACCAAAACAGTCGATGGCCGAGAATACGCTGGAATCATGGCAGTAAACAACAAGAATGGCTTGAATACAAAGCCAGTCGTCTTCCAGAGTTACAAATTCAGTCACAAATCGTTGCCAACGGTGGATATGGAGAACTTTCAATCTATGCCCGCAGCGTTTGTCATCCCAGCCTTGGAGAAGTTTTCCAGATGGTCAGACCTCAAGGAGAACGAAAATTTGTTTCCCTCAATTGGCTGGAAAACATCACGCCCGAAGGACTGGCTTGGTGGTATATGGATGACGGATCACTCAGTATCACCCCTCACGGAAGCCGTTTTATCCAATTACACACGGAAGGATATTCCCCCCCCGAAAATCAACTTATTGCCGATTGGCTCACTCAAAGAGGTTACGCTACAAAAAGCCTATCCTATACTCGACACAGTACGGGGAAGATCTATCATTACCTCAAAATGGGAGCATCGGCCACAGCCCGATGGATTGCCGATTTACAACCCTATGCAATCCCCTCAATGGCTGACAAATTTCGAGGAAGTGATAGGGATTCAAGAAGGTGACACAGAAAGCGTCTATGACCTAGAAGTGGAGGACAATCATAATTTTGTTGCCAATGGGTTATTAGTTCATAACTGCCATATGCTCAGTACGGCGGCCTTTAATGCTTTGCTGAAAACTCTGGAAGAACCGCCGGATCGAGTGATTTTTGTGCTTGCTACCACCGATCCTCAGCGTGTCTTGCCTACCATCATCTCCCGTTGTCAACGCTTTGATTATCGCCGTATTCCTCTCGATGCGATGGTGGCACACCTGCAAAAAATCGCCCAAATAGAAGCGATCGATATTAACCTAGAAGCATTAACCCTGGTGGCTCAGATCGCTAACGGTGGTTTACGCGATGCGGAAAGTCTTCTTGATCAATTAAGTTTACTCGCAGGAACGATTACGGCCGAGCGAGTCTGGGATTTGGTCGGTGCAGTCCCCGAAAGAGACCTCTTAACCCTACTTAAAGTCATTCATGGCAATATTCCCGATCAAGTTATCGAACAATGTCGCCATCTGATGAATCGCGGTAAGGAACCTTTAATCGTCTTGCAAAATCTAGCGGGGTTCTATTTAAACCTACTTTTAGCCAAAACCGCCCCTAATCGTCCAGAAATGGTGGCTGTCACTGCTCCCACTTGGCAGGAATTATGTACGGAAGCGCGTACTTGGTCTTTAGAGGAAATTCTCCGCGGTCAACAACTTCTTAAAGACAGCGAAACGCAACTAAAAAACACCACTCAACCCCGTCTCTGGTTAGAAGTCACTCTCTTAGGACTGTTACCGCAAGCACAGGTGATTCCTCTAGTTGCCACGGTAGCGCCTTCCCGTCCCCAAACCAGCGTCGAGAGGCCCCCGGAAGTGATCACAGCGCCGGCACCGGTGAATGAACCGATCAAACCGGCGGTTATCACCCCGACAACTAGCGTCGCAGTGCCGAAAACTGAGGTTAAAACTGTTGCCAGTGATGACAATCATGAACAAATTTGGCAGCGGGTTTTAGAAGTAATGGAACCCCCCACTACTCGCACTCTCTTGCGTCAGCACGGCAGTCTTTTTAGTATGGAAGAATCGAGCGCTTATTTAAGTATATCTTCGGAACAATTATTAAAAATGGCCCGGCTACGCTTGACTAATATTGAGTCAGCTTTCGAGGCTGTTTTTCAGCGCCGGATTAAAGTTCATTTACAGGTAGGTTCCGCCACTGCTGCCATGGCTGCGGAAGTTTCCCCATCCCCAGCGGCCAGGATACAACCACCACCAGAAACCGCACCAACCCCACCAATAACTCCCGAAAATAAAGTTATGACCGCGGTGGATATTCCCCCAGTCAAAGAAGCAATTATCGAGAAAAAAGAAGCAAAGATCACAGCATCGGGAAACCCAAAAACTCTTAGCACAGAACTGCCCCAAAAAATCTTAAATTTTGATTCATCTTTAGAGACATTAGATCAAGATGTAGATGTTAGTGAAATTTTGGCGGCCGCTCAAAAGTTAGCGAAATCTTTTGATGGTGAAGTGGTCAATATGGGTTATTCACTGCCAGAAAATTCGGACGCAGAAACTAAAGTTAATAAGTCTCTGGAAAATATGACTATCGTGCGCGGGAGACCTGATGTTAACGAAATTTTAGAGAATTTGGAGGAGGACGAAGACCTGCCTTTTTAAAGCTATCCCAACGGCTTGTGCTAAACTAATAGGATATGCCACGTCTCAGGATTGGCTATTCTTGCTCAAATTCTAGCTACTAGACCTATGACACCCGAAACTAAGGCCAGAATCGATCAATTAGTCCAGAATAATAAAGTTCTTGTGTTCATGAAGGGCAATAAATTAATGCCTCAGTGTGGTTTCTCGAATAACGTCATACAAATTCTCAATATTCTGGGGGTTTCCTACGAAACTGTCGATATTCTCCAAGATCAGGAGTTAAGACAAGGAGTTAAGGAGTATTCCAATTGGCCGACTATTCCCCAAGTCTATATCAACGGTCAGTTTATTGGTGGTTCCGACATTATGATCGAACTCTATCAAAATGGGGAACTACAACAAATAGTCGAGGTAGCCTTAGCTTCCTAAAAATTTTCTAGGTTAGGTTAGCTATCCTAACCTAGTTTAAAGTTGCCCAACTAGCAATCTTGGCAGAGGTGATGATTGTGACAATTCGAGAAACTGCAATTTCTAAGCTAGATCAACTCCCTGAAGTCCTTGTTCAGGAAGTAAGCGACTTTATTGATCTTCTCGATCATAAATATCGAGTCAAAACCTTTGACACTCAGCCTGATGGAAAACTGATAGAAAGATGGTTACAATGGTTTGAAGCCGTAGATGGCTTAACTGTCAATTCACCGGAACCAATAAACGACTACCAGCAACTGCTGCTCGAAAAATATCGGCAACAAGGACTAGAGCTATGATCCTGTGTGATGCAGGAGTGCTGCTTTGTTTGGTTGATCGCACCCAACCCCAACATAAAGCCTACAGAAATACAGTAATGCGTTTAGCAAAGCCTCTCGTCACAACTTGGTCATGCCTGACCGAAGCCATGTACCTGGCGCTGCATCGGGGTGGTTGGCAAATGCAAAAACAACTGGGACAACTTCTTTTAGATAAACTGCTGGTGGTTTACAATATTCAGGAAAGTGATTTCAGTCGCCTGTTGGGGTTGATGGAGCAATACCGCGATCGACCGATGGACTTGGCAGATGCAACCCTAGTTTTAGTAGCTGAAAAGACTGGGTATCGGCAAATTCTCACCCTCGATGCGGATTTCCTGTTTTATCGGATTCAAAACCAAGGAAGCTTTGATATTATTCAAGGGTAGTCATGGAAAATCTGCTTTCAACGGCCTATAACTCCACCGATAGAAAATGTTCCCCTTTAAAACTGTCCCTTGAATTCCTCTCTATCTTTTGCTATGAGGAAACTTTGTTGGGGGATACCGATGTGAATTCCCTTCTCCTCAAAAGCAATTTTTAGACGACGACGATACTCTCTTTCTATGTCCCATTGTCGTAATCTTTTGACGACAATTCTGAGCATAATTTCCATCCCCGTGTGAGAAACCCGACTAACACCAGCAACCTGCACGGGATTGATGATATCTTCTTGCCATTGTGGATCTACAGCCATATTTTCAGCGATGGCTGCCATTAAAGCGATCGCCAAATCTGGCTCGGTGTCATAGGCGACTTCAATGGTAAAATTGACCCGCGCCCAATCTTTACTGAGGTTGTGTGCGCTAATAATTTGGTTATGGGCAATAGTGATTAAACGTCCATCGGCAGCCCGCAATTGAGTCGCTCGCAAACTCATATTTTCCACCAAACCGATAAACTCCTGAAACTGGATCATATCACCGACAGTGTATTGGTCTTCAAAGATAATTAGAAAACCGTTAATCCAATCTTTTAAAAGATCCTGAAAGGCAAAGGTGAGCAATGCTCCCACTAAACCGGCTCCCGTGAGTAAAAAGGCGAAAGAAAGGCCCATCCAACTCAAAAAAACCAAAATTCCCAGAAAAATAGCGATAAATGTGATAATTTGTCGCCAAACTTCTAATAAAGTGGGAGCGCGCAGAATCCTCCTTTCCAAATTTTCGGAAAAAACCGCTCCTTCCTCTACCCACTCCCGTAGCCGAGAATTAACGTAGAGATTAATCATATTGCTCACTGATGTCAGCAGCAACCAGATAATAAAAATCCGTAAAGGAATACGAATTATTCCGCGTCCTTCTAGCCTAGTTTCAGGAAATACATACAAAATCGCCGCTATTCCGCCAAACCAAAGCAGTATCAGTCCAATAAGGGCCAGTCTTTTCCAGAGAATATTTAGCGTCAGTTGTCGCTGAATATCAGCCTGTTGACGGAAATTAGAGGAATCTTCTAGAGCGGCTAAAATCGGTTCTTGGGAGCGATCTTTTCTGGGGGGGGAATTTATAGGTAAATTTTGATCGGATTGCCTTTTAGCTTGTTTTTTGAGGAGATTGAAGCGATTTCTTAGGTGTTTCTGCCACCAAATTGATACCCAGCTTAAGAAAGTTAGCCCCAAAATAATTATAGTGGCAGTCATTACCTGTTGCCGACGAGGGGCGGGCTGACGTTCTTGCCAAGCTTGGAGCAAAGCTGTTTGGATGATTTTAACCCATCTGTCCGCTAAATCGCCAACAGAAGAAGAATCGATCAGGGCATCAACTTCTGTCACTGTCAGAATTACCTGTTGCGGTAAATTCTGGTTATCCTTGGCCACAATCACGGTTAAATTATTGAGAGTCGCCGTACTTACTTGCAGGGTTGTCGGATCGAAACCCCGATTGATAATATTATTTAAACCTCTTTCAATGCGCCTAGCCCGTCTTTCTACCGGGGAGAGTTCCCGGGCCTCAGAAGCGGTAAAATCTTGGGAGGCAATCTCAAATAAGGCAAATCCATCTAGATGCACGGAAGCATATTCTATATCCCCGGCTACAAAAATCCTTGTCCCCGTGGGAGATGCAAATGGAACTAGAAAATTTTGGCCTAGGGATGGCAGGGAATTAAGAACAAATATACTAACCAAGAGGCAACCCGCCAATCCTTGAATGACCAGATTGAAAATTTTTCTCCGTTGCCGTCGTCCCATTGCCTAAGTTTCCTTTTTGATTAACAATGATCTTTACCCGCTTTCTCAGCTTATAGCAGTTATCTTAATGGTGAGATAGGAAGTTTTCGTTTTGGGGAGTCGGTCGTCTCTCTCCCTTCTCCCCTCTCCCCAACCCCAACCCCTCACTGATAACTGATAACTGATTACTGATAACTGAAATCCCCAACACCTTACTTAACTTCTCATGTCCAATATTTCCCCACAGTGGCGCGAGGAAATTACCTCTTTACCCCCTTGGTTACGGCGTTCGCTCGGCAAATCTAGCGAAATTTCCACGGTTCAGCGCATTATCAAACAAAGGAACATTCATACTATCTGCGAGGAGGGTCGCTGTCCCAATCGCGGCGAATGTTATGCCCAAGGTACGGCGACTTTTTTGTTGATGGGTCCCACCTGTACCCGGTCCTGTGCTTTTTGTCAAGTAGATAAGGGTCATGCACCCATGCCTCTCGATGTGGAGGAACCGCAAAAAGTGGCAGAAGCGGTGCAATTGTTAAATTTAAGTTACGTTGTCTTGACTTCTGTAGCCAGAGATGATATGGAAGACGGCGGAGCCAGTTGGTTCGTGCGGACGATGACAGCCATTCGCGAACTCAATCCCCACACTTTAATTGAAGTGTTAACCCCGGATTTTGCCGGAGGCAAGGGAAGTCAACAGGAACGGGTGGCGACGGTGGTAGGGGCAAAACCTGCCTGTTACAATCACAATATCGAGACGGTGCGCCGTTTGCAAGGACCGGTTAGACGCGGGGCTAAATACGATCGCTCTTTGGCGGTTTTGCGTTATGTTAAGGAAATCGATCGGTCAATTCCGACGAAATCTGGCTTAATGGTCGGTCACGGTGAGACAAAAGAGGAAATTATCGAGACTTTGGCAGATTTACGGGCGATCAACTGCGATCGAGTTACTATTGGTCAATATATGCGTCCTTCTCTGGAACATTTGCTCGTACAGAAATATTGGACTCCCGCAGAATTTAGCGAGTTGGGAGAAATTGCCCAAAAAATGGGTTTTTCCCAGGTTAGATCCGGCCCCCTAGTCCGCAGTTCCTATCATGCGGGAGATTAAATCAGTTATCAGTTATCAGTTATCAGTTATCAGTGATCAGATGTAAGTTTTAAGTTAATTAGTTAGTTATCTTTATCTTTATCTTTATACCTGTTTACTGATCAATGATTACTGTTTACTAATACTAAATCCGTTGAGTATAGGCTACTTAAGTAGGTGGGTGGAATTAAATATAAAATGAACGTAGGTTGGGTTGAAGCATGAAACCCAACGCCCGCATGGGTTACGCTACCGCTAACCCATCCTACAAATAATTGTGCCTACCTACGCAAAAGAAGGAATAGATAATCAGTCTTTAGTAACTGGATTTAGTATAATTCCCATTTCATAATTCATAATTCATAATTCATAATTCCCTGATCAAGATGAATTTAGAAGCAATCATCCTAGAGGAAATTAAACAATCAGCAGCGGGTCGAATTAGCTTCGAGCGCTGGATGGATTTAGCTCTCTATCACCCTGATTATGGCTATTACACCTCTGGAAAAGTAGAAATTGGCTCAAAAGGAGATTTTTTTACTTCCTCGTCCCTAGGGGCAGATTTTGGCCAATTGTTGGCAGAGCAATTTGTCGAGATGGCGGAATTTTTAGGTAATTCGCCTGGATTTACTTTAGTGGAAGTGGGAGCAGGTTCGGGGATTTTAGCGAAGGATATCCTTGATTATTTAAGTCATAGCTATGCTGATTTTTATCAAAATCTCAGTTATATAATTATCGAACAATCTCAGAAACTCAGGGAAAGACAACGGGCAACTTTAGCGGGATATTCCCCGGTATCTTGGCAAAGTTGGCCGGATTTAGCCGATAATTCCCTTGTGGGTTGTGTGTTTAGTAATGAGTTAATCGATGCTTTTCCTGTCCATCGAGTTGTGATCGAGTCGGGAGAATTACGAGAAATTTATCTGGGATTGGGGGAACCTTTTCAGGAGATTATCGCAGATTTATCTACTGACAGAATCAAAGATTATTTTGATTTAGTGGGGATAAATATTCCTTCACCACTTTATCGGGAGGGTTATCAAACTGAGGTAAACTTATTAGCTTTAGACTGGTTAGAAACGGTTAATCGGAAACTCGATCGAGGTTATATCTTAACCATAGATTACGGTTACACTGCCGAAAAATATTATCATCCCCAAAGAAATCAAGGAACCCTACAATGTTATCGACAACATCAGCGTCATGATCATCCTTATTTGTGGGTGGGAGAACAAGATATTACCACTCATGTGGATTTTACCGCTTTACAACGTCAAGGGGAGAAATTAGGCTTAAAAAATCTCGGTTTTACTCAGCAAGGATTATTTTTAATGGCTTTGGGATTAGGGGATAAATTAAAGGAACTTTCTCAAGGAAAAATCGATATATTAACTATATTTCAGCGTCGAGATGCCTTACATCAATTAATCAATCCCACCGGTTTAGGAGGATTTGGAGTGTTAATTCAGGGGAAAGGAGTAGAGGAAAGAATACTTAAGGGATTAAGTAGGGTTTGCTGAAAAAGCTTTTCCTAGGGGCAGGGTGTGGGGTGTGGGGTGTGGGGTGTGGGGTTTTACGGATTTTGAGGTAGTCAGTTACCTAATTTTCAGGGAAAAAGTACCTGAATTTTCCCCCCGATCACTCCAAAGGTCGGCACTTTTTGAGGGAAAACAAGTCTAAAAGTCTTATCCAACAAGGTTTTTAGATTTATTCAGCAAGCCCTAAGTAGATAACTAAAAAAAAAGGGCTGAATGCTGTTAACTTTCAGCCCCAAGAAATAATTAAGCTCCTACGGATTCTTTAGCCGCATACATTACCTCTAAAGTTATTTCACCAATACCTCGCTCCCGGGCGAATTTTTCGGTATTTCGTTTGACTTTCCCCCGCACAAAACCGGGTATTTTCTGTAATTCTGTCGTAGCTTCCTTATTCCAATTTAGGTCAGAATCTGCCGAGATACCTTTAGTAATTACCTCTTTTGTATCATGACCACCGAATATCTCTAATAGGTGATCTTCCATACCCAAAGTAAAGGAATTATAGACCAAATCGGCGATCTGATTAGTGCCTTCGTAACCTAAGAAAGGTTTATAACCGAGGGGGAAATTTTGGATATGAATAGGTGCGGCAATTACTCCACAGGGAATATCTAAACGTTTGCCCACATGACGTTCCATTTGAGTACCAAATATCGCCGCCGGTTCCAACCGAGCAATAGCATCTCCTATCGCCCCATTATCATCGCTAATTAACACTTCATCGCAATATTCACTCACTTGTTCCCGGAACCAATCCGCGTCATACTTGCAATAAGTACCCGCTAAAACCACATGGATTCCCATCTCTCTGGCGAGAATTTTTGTCATAGCGGCTGCGTGGGTATTATCACCAAAAACCACCGCTTTTTTGCCCGTTAAATTCTGACAGTCAATGGAACGAGAAAACCAAGCAGCTTGGGAGATATGCAGAGTTTGTTCATTGATAAAATCTTCGTAATCTACTGCTGCACCTTGGGCATTAATTACCTCTTGGATTTTGCGAATACAGCGCGCTGTTTCCACTACTCCCATGGGGGTAATATCAACGTAAGGCATAGCGAATTCGCTTTCGAGATATTTGGCTGTCATTAATCCCACTTCTCGATAGGGAACCAGATTAAACCAAGCGCGGGGCAGATTTTTTAAGTTGTCCACCGAGGCAGCTTCGGGAATAATTTCATTAACTTCAATGTCCAAATCTGCCATTAACCGCTTTAATTCCGTGCGATCATGTTGGTTATGGAAACCGAGGGTGGTAATACCGATAATATTAACCGAAGGTTTAGGGGTTTTCTGCGAGATAATTTCCCCCTTTCTCTGGGCCTTATCGAGATAATATTTGATAATTTGATAGAGAGTTTTATCGGCCGCTTGTAGTTCATTATAGCGATAGTGGTTGACATCGGCCAGCAGCACATCCCCCTCGGCATCCTGTCGCGCTCTTTCGACAAAGTTTTGTAAATCCTCTTGGAGAATGCTGGAGGTACAGGTGGGAGTTAAAACGATTAAATCGGGACTTTCTTCGCGATCTTTGCGAACAATATTATCGACGACTTTTTCTTGGGAACCCCGGGCTAAAACATTACGATCGACAATACTAGCAGTCACGGGGGTGAAATTACGCTCCCTTTCCAACATCGAGCGCATGACGTTAAAATAATCGTCTCCCAGAGGAGCGTGCATGATAGCATGAACATTTTTAAAGGAACTGGCGATCCTTAACGTGCCAATATGAGCGGGACCCGCATACATCCAATAGGCCAATTTCATAGAGGGTTCTCCTACAGTCAGACTTTTTTGATTGTCTCAGACTTTACCGATTTAGGAGTGAACGCTTAACGGAAGATTACAAAAAGTCCCCATGCAGATTAAGTATCTTTTTGGGGAAAAACGACACAAATATTAATATTAACTTTTTTAACAATTTATGTCATTAGGGCCAAAATTTCTTTACCGACCGCTTGATAACAAAGCCAGCCGAAATTAGACCGGGGGTCGGGATAATCTTTGACGACGACTCCCTTTTCGGCCGCTCGTTCAAAAGCAACTAAACGGGGAATTTCTCGCTTAAATACGGGTAATTTTGCTTCTTCTAGAGCTTTCCGAGCTTCTCGTCCTGTTTTTGTCCGTGAATCCACTTGGGTTAAAAGAACTCGATAATTATCGGTCATCGTGGACAGCAATTCTACCGCTTTAATCGTGACATCGATATCGAGATGATTGGGAGTGGTGGGTAGGATTAATAAATCGCTGCCCTGAGCTAAATCTTTTAACTCGTCTGGCTCCGGCCGGGCCTGGGTATCGACGATAATATGAGTGTATTGTTTCACCAGTCCCGTCGCTCCAGCTTGGGACGCTACCATAAAAGGAAGGGTGTCTTCCCGGGACCAATGGAGAGCCGAACGATTTTTATCCGCATCGATCAATAAGGTGGGCGCTTTTTCCTGAAAATAGGCGGCCAGATGAATCGAT
This sequence comes from Microcystis sp. M_QC_C_20170808_M9Col, assembly GCF_007095495.1. Lineage (NCBI taxonomy): Bacteria > Bacillati > Cyanobacteriota > Cyanophyceae > Chroococcales > Microcystaceae > Microcystis > Microcystis sp. M_QC_C_20170808_M9Col. The sequence continues at coordinate 36,667 of NZ_SFBZ01000048.1, forward strand.
GTGGTGGTTTTCCCGACCCCTCCCTTCAGTGCTACGACGGAAATAATCATGAACGGCTCGATGGAATAAATGGGTATTTTCTAGTGTACTCCCAGACGGACTGAAAACCGTCTAAGTTTCCCCTCAGAAAAGCTATCGGTCAGAATTGTCGATTTTTGAGCGTGGCTCTGTCGACATTATGCCATCCCGATCGATCACTTTTTCCGCTCACCACAACTACGGCAGCGTCTTCAATGTTGAACCAATTCTTAGCAATAGCGATCGCTTTCAAGATTGGGTTAACTGGTCAATTAGTCCTCTCTTTACCCGCTACTCGTTTATCCGATCGAGAAATCTCTCAACAATTACAGACTATCCCGGGTTGGCAGTTACGAGATCAACGGATTGAAAAAACTTTTAAATTTAACAATTTTATCGAAGCGATCGCTTTTGTTAATCGCTTAGTTACTCCAGCTGAATTCCTAGGTCATCATCCTGATATTACCATCAATTACAATCGCGTTACTCTTTCCCTCGCTACCCATGAAGTGGGAGGTTTAAGTAACTTAGATTTTGATTTAGCTCAACAAATTGATCGCCTGATTCCCTAGTTTTAAATCAGCTTTAAAGCACACATTTATTATCTTGGCGAATATCCCAACTACCATCAACACGGAATAAAAATAAACAGCGTTTGTCGGGTGTACCGGAAGCAACTAAAGTAATTCTGCCCAACTGTCCCCAAGAACCCCCTAAACCCCCCTTTGTATCGGCCCAACTAGCGCGATAAATTGTCCCTTGATTACCGACAGGTCCACTAACTCGGCGTAGGGTAGAATTATCAGTATCGATGCTAACACCACGAGTGATGGGAGTCCAATCGGTGACATTTTCACATTCGTCTCCTTGTACTTTTGCCACTTTAATCTGTTCGGTTTCACTGGCTGCCATGCACAAAGATAGGGGATGAAAACCTTCTCCTGTGGCTTGATAACGGGTATGTTTCCACTGTTGTGATATTTCAAAGGTGGCGATATTTAAGCGAATCCAAGCCATTAAACGATGATAAACAGAAAGGGCAAGAGTTAAGAGAATTCCTAATAAAATTAGGGTAACTAACATCTCGACTTGAGTTAAGCCAGAGCTGGATTTTTGCCGATTAAAAAGCTGTAAATTGCGAAAAGTATTGGGAGAAAGGTCGAAGATATTCATGAGCCTCATCTTGCCTTTTTATTTTCAATAAATTATGTAGTTAGCAAGGAGCAACAATTAATTTGCTCTAGGATAATCCACATAATTTCTTGCTGTTATTACGGACAAAATTGACGGCGATCACTATTTTGCTGCTACGGGCAAAAATCAGCTAAATAAAAGCAATTTTCTGATTTTTTGCTCAATTTAGTTTATTTGCCCTGTTTATATAGCAAAATGTCCCGCTAACGAATAAATCCCAATTGTCGTCTGGCCTCAAATAATCCGATGGCCACACTAACGGAAAGATTTAAACTTCTCACCCCCGGTTCCGCCATGGGAATATAAACCGTGTCATCGCACTTATTTAATAAATCTGCCGGAATACCGTCGGTTTCACTGCCAAAAAGTAGCCAATCTCCGCTTTGATAGCTGTATTCCACATAACTGCTGCTGCCGCGCACAGTAAACCCGATCGCCCTTCCGCCGCTCTTTTGTTGATAATCACAGAAGTCATTAATTGTCAAGTGGTACATAAGTTTTACATAAGGCCAATAATCTAAGCCGGCGCGCTTCAGATAGCGATCGCTAATTTCAAAACCCAAGGGACCTACTAAATGCAATTCTGTCCTCGTTGCGGCGCAAGTACGGGCAATATTCCCCGTATTTGGCGGAATTTGCGGATTGATTAAAACCACTCGTAAAATCGCTTCAGTCATCAGTTATCAGTTATCAGTTCACTGTTCACAGCAAAAAACTCCCCACCTCTCAATTGATAATTCATAATTTATAATTTATAATTCCCACTTCCCATCTCCCTTGGGTGAGGACTAACTATACTGGATTCTGCCCCACCCTAGTCAAACTTATTTTAATTTAATTGGGATAACTATCCATACTCAACGGAACTAGATCGCCATAGATCGTCAAACCTAACAACATTGTTTCATTAGCGGGGATTAATTTGCCTGTAAGAGCGCAAATCTCATTTTTTCTAGCTGTAGCGTTAAATACTGCCCTTATATCGGTGGCACAAAACTGAGGTCGATAATCTCCTGATTTTTGCTGAACGAAATTCCATAAGACATCGCGAATGAGTGCTTGATAACCTTGATTGCCGGAAATCTCTTTCAGCTTGTCTTTGAGGACTCTTTCCAGACGAATGCTGGTAACTTCCATATCGGTAGTGGTGGTGCGTGTGATTGTCCGCATAATTTTTTCTCCCGAATACTAAACCTATTGGTGTTACAAGTGTAGTATAGGGAAGATACCTTTAACAAGCACAACCGGCGAAACCATCACCTCTTTTGCTCTTTTATTGTTACCTCATGCCTATTTTTCTCATTTTTGAACTCTCGAAAATTAATTATGTAACAAGTCCACTGTTAATCCAGTGAGAGTCGAGCATAAACAGCGATCATATTGATCAAATAATAACTATTCTTAATATACCCAAAACCCTAGAAAAAATTGTTATTGTTCCTCAGATTGACAATAGTTCTAATTGTCTCCCCTGTAGGTCTTTAAACCTGATATTTTCTTGAGAATCTCTGGATAAATCTAAAGCTTTCATCACCTCTTTTGCCACTGCTTTTACCACGGGAATAGCCACAGAATTACCGAACTGTTTATAAGCTTGGACATCGCTGACAACAATCTGAAAACTATCGGGAAATCCCTGTAATCTTGCCCATTCTCTAGGAGTCATTCTGCGGACGAATAATTTATTTACCTCTCCCTTAATGCGAGTAACGGGAGTAAAATTAGTCAGTCTTTGATCGATAACTAAATTTCTTTCTTTTCCCATACCTCCCACCACAATAGCATTAGCGATACCATCGGGAGAAATAATCTCATAACCGAAACCATTACCTTTATGTTGGTGTCTAGCTTTGTGTGTAAACAAAGTTTCTAAATACTGATTAGAGAGATAATATTTAACGCTGACTTCCTTTTCTTCTAGAATATCTTTGAGACAAGTTTCTTGATGAGTTGGTTGAGGATAGGAAAAATGGTAAATATTCAAATCCTCTCGAAAACCGACGATAAAAATTCGGGGACGGTTTTGAGGAACCCCAAAATATCTGGCATTTAAAATCTGGGGACTAGGGACAAAATAATGCAAATCCTTTTCTAGTATATCTAAAATAGTTTTTAAAGTTTTACCTCGATCGTGGTGGACTAAACCCTGGACATTTTCTAAGATAAAAGCTTTCGGTTTCTTTTCGTGTAAGATCCGGGCAACTTCAAAAAATAAGGTTCCGCGTGCATCTTCAAAACCGTGTTTTCTGCCGGCGATACTAAAGGCTTGACAGGGAAACCCGCCGCAGAGTATATCATGATTGGGGACAGTTTTTGCCTCTAATTTTCTGATGTCTTGATTATCGGGTAAATGACCATAGTTAGCCAAGTAAACCTTTTGGGAGTGAGGATCGATTTCCGAAGAAAAAACGCATTGACAACCGAGATTCTCTAGGGCGATTCTAAATCCTCCTACACCGGCAAATAAATCAATAAAAGTCCACATATTTTATCTATTCTACGCTTTAGTTTTGATCCCTGAGACGATATTAAACCGGCTATCTTAGATTTTAGTATAAATGCTCGAATCTTTCTCGCCACTTCCCCCCGCAACGCGCACGAAGTGGTCTCCCCACTCCCCTATCTCCCCATCTCCCCTGTCCGCGTAATTTTTTTCTCCCAAATACTAAACAGATTGATGTTACAAGTGTAGTATAAGAAAGATCCCTTTAACAAGCACAACCCAGAAACCATGACCTCTTCTGCTCTTTTTATAGCAGTTATCCTAAATGATGAGGTAGGAAGTTTTCCTTTTGGGGAGTCGGTCGTCAGCAGTCGATACCAAATCAGTTTACACTTCGTCTTGATAAGAAACGCCATAAGTAGCCGACGATAAATCCGACATTCCGCACATCTTCATATACTTTTATATATTTTTACATTCCCCAAGATGTTTTGACGAAAAAGCTTCATTGTAGAAACTACTATTGAGAACATTTTCAATAATTGATTTTTTCTGAGAAAAAAAATTACAATTCTTCACCTTGAGCAAAATCAATCATTGTAGCTATAGTCCCTACTAAGTATCTAAGCACAATTAATTACACATCTAAGCCACTACTCCGTCAGACTTCTGATGTGAGGAAACAGTGAACTGAAAACTCAAATCCGATCCCTAATAGCTGTATCCCGTCTCCTGTCTCGGAGTCTCCTGTCTCGGAGTCTCGACTAGGAAATTAATTTTGCACGACTACTTAGCAATGGGTTTTAAGCAAAATATTAGTAAAAATTATCAATTGAATGTTAAGAAGTGCGGAAAGTGGGATAAATTTTCCTTTTACCTGTTAGCTGCGGTGAAAAAATGGGAATACTAAGGGATGTAGTGGGTTGTACAGTCTTTACTGGCTCTATTCCATGTCATTAGCAAACAAGAAACTTCAGACCAAGCTGCCTTCCTTTGCCCAAAAGTTAGTGCAATCGGGTTATACTACCCTAGAGGAAATCGAGCGCGTCATGGCTGATGAATTAACTTTACCCTCCCTCTCTGCTGCCAATAATCCTGAGATTCCCTCGGATGTTTTCGGGAGAATCGAGGCGATCGAGCAGTTATTACAGGCTCTCAACCGTGAATTACAGTCACTAAAGCGGGAAATTAGCCTAAATTCGCCCACAGCTTCCTCTGAGAGCGCAAATCCGACTATTCTCGACCAGGAGTTGCCTGATTTGACTAATCCAGTCCTTCCTTCCCGAAACTGGTCATCGGACAAAGAAACGATCTTTTCCGCTGCCCCTGTTTATGAGGAGTTAACCGACCCCGGCGATTGGGAACAGTTAAAACGGCAACTAGACCAGAATCAAGACCTGATCGCCTCCTCGCAAGTCGATACTTCTTTTCCTTCCGTCCTCGATCCTTGGTCCTAGTCGGGTAAAATGCTGGGGAAAAGAATTAAAATTTAACCTGGGCAATATTTGAGGACTAAAAAGGAATGACCACAGAATTAGAAACCAAAAAAGTTACTCCTACTCGCTGTTTGGTTGGTGCGGCAATTTCGGCAGCATTGGGGACAATTCTCTATTATCTCACAGCAGCGATCGGTCATTCTTTTTACTCAAAACCAATGGTTGCTCACAGTCCGATCGCCTTGAGAATTGGCAGCGCTGTCCGCACTTTAGTTTTTGGTTTAGCTTCTCTAGGAACCTTTATTTTTGCTTTTGTCACCATTGGTTTAATTCTTTTGGCTATCCAATTACTACTTAAACGCCCTCAACAAACATAAATTATGAATTATGAATTGGAAGTGGGGAAGTGAGAAAGTGGGGAGCTTTTCAGTGATCAGTAAACAGTAAACAGTGAACTGATAACTGATAACTGATAACTGATAACTGATTAACGGACATTTTGAGCGGTAAAATCTTCGATGAGTTGTTCTAAAGCGGCCGAGGAGGCGCGGGTAATCAGAAAACATCTAAACTCCTGGCCTTGACTGAGATATTGGGAATAGGCCGCCTGTAAAAAAGGTTTATAGCCGGGGTTTTTACGAATATACACCTCAAAAAAGGCCAAAGATAGGGAATGGGCGTAACTATCGATCACATAGGGTGCGGGCAGGGTAAGATCGGCTACGGATTCGATCGCTTCGTTAATTCCCGCATCTAGTACCGAAAAATCGACGTGAGCTTGACCTTCAATCAGAGCTAAATATTTATTTTCGGTGTTGAGCAGGGGAAAAGAGCGCACCTGTTCAAAAATAGCGGGGGTAGCGGGATCGTAGGTTCCTGCCGCTACAAAACTGGGAATTTCGATCTTAGCTAGTCCTTTAGCCCCGAAAATACTCCAATTAAACGGATTAACCGCAAAAATCGCTTTGATTCTCGGATCGCGAAAGTTGTATTCTTCTCGGGGTAAATCCAAAGCACGACACTGGAGCAAGAGGGAGACATTGAGAAAAGCTAATCTTCTTTGGCAGTCCCGTTGTAAATTCTCGAAATCGATCGTCGCTCCACCCACGGCTAAGGCTGTATAACCGCCGAAGGAATGTCCACCAACTCCCACATTATCTACATCTAATTGCCCCTGAAATTCCCCCGCGTTGCGTCTTTGCAATTCATCGATCACAAAAGATATGTCCAATGGACGATTGACAAATTCGTTGCTATAAAAAACCGTCCGCGATAAACCGGCGAGTAGATTCTGTACCTGTAGGGTATCACTGCCGGGGTGTTGGGGCATGGCAACGAGATAACCGTAACTAGCCCAATGTTCCGCTTGTCGGACAAAATCTTCGGGACGAGAAGCTAAACCGTGGGAAAAGACAATAACGGGGGTTTTCTGGGTTAATTGCCCCTTGGGTTTGACAATAATTAGATAAAGTTCCCTCTGACGACGGCTATCGGTTAAATCCAGCCGCATCTGTTCCACTTGTTGCGGTCCGGGTTGTCGGGGGTCAGTCATGGCGGTAAAATTAATTTCACCAGCCTTTTTAGCTTCTTCTAAGGATAATTGCGCCACCTTTTCCGTGAATACTGTGGTGGCTTTCAGGACGACATCGATCGCCCGAGCTAGTCTTTGCACTTTTGTCACATCAATCTGCATATTAGTGGGCAGATTACGCAGCAGATTAAGAATAGTTACCCCTCCCGGTTCAAAAGCTGATTTAATTAGGGCAGAACGCAGAGCGAATTTACCATTAATACCCCCTTGAATGGTGATCAGTTCCCCTAAAAGGTTGAGGACATCTTCCCCCATTCTGGTGTTAAAAAAGCGCGAGATCAGGACGGGATTAATTTCTTTACTTGTGGTTAAAGCTTGGCGAAATTCTCTTTGTTGTTCGGGGGTGGTATTACCTAAATATTGTCTTAGATTAGCGTCAATTCTGCCAGTCTCGACAAACTTTTCTAGGGAACTAATTTCTAGGGTACGACTAAAGGGCGGTAAGATAAAAGTGATTCTCTCGGCCGAGAGGACAGGAAAGCTAGTCAGTATCGTTCCCAAGCAACCAAGAGCGATCAAGCGACCAATTTTAGCTAATTGCAACAAGTTTTTCGGCTCCTTTTCTTTCTGCGATCCTATTCCCTCTGGATTATAACAGTAACCTTTCAGTTTTTAACCGTTTTCTTGCTTGACTATCAACAAAAATTATCAATTTGCCACGGTCGATAATCTTGACCTAGAATAACGGGTAACAAGTCTCGAAAATTCCAATCTCGCCGATTTCAAGCTACCTAATACCGGCGGTAGTCAATGATAACCACTCACTGCTCATGGTTTAAGGGTAAAAATGCCAAAGTTGCCACTACTTTCACCCCAAATTCTTCCTCAAAAACAGGTTTTTTATAGTCTAAACTCCACAATTCTAAAGCACAATCATCTTCAGCATTATTGGGAAAAAGATGCAGATGTAGGGTTCTATATTCAGGATCGTACTTACATTCAATCTTTTTAATCGCTCCTATTTGTCGCCGATCTAAAGCCACAGCCAAGCGCAGTATAGCACTTAAATGTCTGACCATATACTGATAGTATTCAGTTAATTTCATAAAATCATCGTGTCTTTTCTTCGGCTTACTTTTGCGATGATAACGAGCGATATTAGCGATCACTTCTAACTCTATTTCCGTATAGCCCAACAGTTCACCATTACGAATTAAATAATAGGAATGTTTATGATGGGCAGCATGACTAACATATAAACCACTATTATGCAGTATAGCCGCCGCCCATAATAAATCTTTAGCCTCCTGATTCCAAGAATGTAATTGTGCTTGGGTTTGCTCGAACAAAGACAGGGAAAATGCCGCTATTCTCTCAGCAGATTCTAAATTAACTTGATACTTTTTCGCTATTTTCAAGACACTGCGCTGACGGATTTTACTCTGATAAAGTAACCGATTATCAATTAAACCGTGCGTCAGCATCCAATCGACGATTACCCCTTCTCGCAAGGCCCTTTCACAGAGAACTAACTTATCAACATCTAACATGGTCATCGCTTCCAAAAGCACGATCGAACCGGCTAGAATTATCTCGGCCCGTTTATCGGACATCCCCAGAATTGCCAGTCTTTGGTGATAGTCCAAAGCGGCGAAACGTTTGACTAATTCTTTGACATCTTTGCGGGTTAATTGATAGCCATTTAAAGGATTGGGAATTTCCCCCAATTTCTCCAAAGCATGGATAGTCATCAAAGTTTCGATCGTCCCAGAAGTTCCCACTAAACGCGGCACTTCTCCCAGCTGTAAATGATGTTTAATTTCCTCTACTGCCCGCTCTAACATTCCGCGGGTGTATGCTCTTAAATAGGCTAATTCTGTGGGAGTAATGGGATCGGTGGTGATCAAATCTTGGGTCAAACGCACCGCGCCGATTTTGGTACTACTAAGAAAGCGAATTTCTTGACTATCAGCTAAGATTAATTCTGTGGAACCACCACCGATATCAATAATAATATGGGCTTGATTTTGGAAATCCATTCCCGAGACGACACCGAGATAAATCCGGCGCGCTTCCTCCTGTCCGGAGATGAGATTTACAGAAATACCGACTTCTTTCTCGATTAAAGCCAAAAATTCGTCGCCATTGGCCGCTTCCCGGGTGGCACTGGTGGCAACGGCGATAATTTGATCCCCATGGAGACTAATAGCCAGATCGTGACAGCGTTTTAAAGCGGCGATCGCTCTTTCCATGGCCGCTAGGGTTAATTTACCGGTTTTCCTATCTCGATCGCCGAGACGGACTGTATCCTTTTCTCTGGCAATAATCGTAAAAGCAGGTAAAGACGGTTCAATTTTCACTACTACCATGTGAACCGAATTCGTACCAATATCGATCGCCGCTAGGATTTGGACATCGGAGGCTTTTGCCAGGGGCGCTAGTCCCCGATTGGGTATAACTTGATTAGAAATATTCACCATCGCTTATCAGTGATCAGTTACCAGTCGGGGGATAGGGGTTAGGGAAAAGGGCAAATAACCTTATTTGGCATCGGGAGGGATGTAACTCCGCCGCCTCTGACACCCGCTCGATCGGGGTTGGTCTTATTATCCCTCTAATTGCCCGCCTCGGCGCCGCAATTTTAGCTTTGTCTAGCAGTTATCTTATTCTTCAATATACAATTTTCGCTGCTCCAGGGCCAATTGCCGGAATTCCCCCTCCCCAAATTCTCCCTGCTTGGGACGGCGCTCTCGATCGCACTCGACTAAATAGATATAATCACAATCAACCCCTTCTAAATTGGTATTTTCGGCGATTTTCCAAGCTTCGATACAAGCACCCGTCAAGGTGGCTCCCTGTAAATTGGCTCTCATCACGTTACTATGGGCTAAATTTGCCCCTTCTAGATTAGCGTAGGCTAAATTTGCCTCGCTGAAATTTGCCCTAGTCAGGTGGGCATTTTTGAAGTTAAACCCGTAAAGATTCAGTCCGCGAAAATTATAGCCAATATAAGCTTTATTTTCCCCTTGACCAGTAACCAGAAGATTTCTCATCGCAACTTCGTCCAGAATTGTCTTTTCCCAGCGCGCTCGCTCGATGCCCGATACCAGATAAAATCGAGTTCTAGTTAAATCTTTTGCCCTTAAGTCAGTGGCTTTTAACTGCGCTCCCGTGAAATCAGCTTCTTGCAGATTTGCCCCGCAAAAATTTGTACCTTTACTGGCTAAAAAAGCAATTGCCATGGATTTCGTGATCGTTTCTCTCGATTCTTCCAGGGATAACCAGGCTAGATAAGCGGTGAATAAAGTACCCAAAAAACCAACCATTAAAGCTATAGAAAAAGTTACATTCATCACGGCTATCCCTGCTAATGCTACCTGAAAAACTAATATAATTCCTGTCAATAAATTTAAAATTAAGCTGATAAAAATTGCTAGGATAAAACTTATTCTTTGGCCAGAAATCAAGGATAAAACTAAGGGCAATCCCCCAACTCGCTGACGATAAAATATTCCGTAAATTAGAGATAAAATCGTGATTATCACCGCACCAATGATTTTAAATTCGGTCATATCTGTCACCAGCATTAAAGCTAGATAATAACCAGCTAATCCCCACAGACAGCCGCAGATAGCCGCTATTAACCAAGAAATTAAAATTAATTGTAGCCGACCGCGCTTTAGTAATCCTGCCCTAGCCTCGGTAAATTTAGTTCCCTCTAAAATAGCCCCTTGAAAATTAGTGCCACGCAGATCTGCTTTACTAAAATTAGCCCCCGATAAATTCTTTCCTTGAAAACACTGTCCTTTTAATTTTACTCCTGTAAAATTGCGTTTCCCTTTGGCATATAAATCCAGTACCTCACTTGCTTTCATAAGACCTCTTGCAGAAATCAAAAATCGTTTTTAGGGTTAGGAGTCAGTAGCCAGGAGAATTAAGAATGAATAATAATCAATTAAATGGTCTATTTACCTATTTTATGTTATTTAATCCTTATGTTTGCTGTCTGTGAACCATGAAAAATTAATTATGCAGGAGGTTTATATAAATTACGGAGATCTGTTTTTTGCTTGATTGATTAACTTAATTCATAACAACTATTATCTTTTAAAAATTGGCTTTGGTATTTTTTGGCAATTTATACTAAGTCGGTTTTTAATAGTGCGATGAACTCCCAAGTTATGGATTGTTTCTCCCCGCTCCCCCGCTCTCCTATCCCTTGTAAACAGGATTGAGTATAGTACAGATTTAACTTAACAGACCCCTGGGGATGAGGGACTTTTTTAGGGGCAATCCACAGCAAAAACAGCCCCTAAAACTGATTATTGACCCGGACTTGGTGCTTCTATCGGGGACTCTGGGGAAAGGGGAGTCGATTCAACTATTGGCGGTGGGGCCGGAGGTTGGAGAATATTGCGCCAGCCTTGCATTTGGGAGCGAGCCGAACTGTAAGCGGTACTTTCCGGGGATACGGATTCAGCAAGGCGAATAGCTTCCAGATAACGACCATTATTAGCCAGGTCCGTGGCTAAAGACAAAAGCTGATAACTCCAACGTTCCAGCAATTCAGTCCGTTGCACACCCGCGTCGGTTTTAGTGGAAATATTGGTAACTAAAGCAATCGCCCGGGTTAAACCTTCTGCGGTTCCCGTCGCCGCTAATTGATTAGCCTGTTGCAGATTTTGACGGGCCCGCAACTCTCGGCGCCAACGACGGATATTTTGGGAAGCTTCCGAGGAAAGAGTGCGACCGGGGGGAATTTGATTAGCAGTTTCGATCGCTGTGCTATAGTCTTTGAGATTGGCCAAAGCTTGAGCCTGATCTAAAATGGGTTGATCCTCCATGCGTTCAATCCGCACTTGCCAGTCGCCAATTTCCCGTTGGGCATCTCGGTATAAGGCCCGATTCTTAGCGATTGCCCGCGCCTGAATAATAGCGTTACTGAGGGAATTAATATCGCCGGGGAGAGCGATTTCCCGCGCGCGTTCTAAAATCGGCCGGTCTTCAATCACTTGTATTTGACGATTCCAAGAGGCAATTTCCTGCTGTGCTTGCCACCAGAGGGGATTATTACGGGGAACCTCGCCCGCTTTCGCGATAGCGGCGCTATACTGTTCGACCGTCCCGGCTTGTGCTAAATCTCTAGCCTCGGACAGTATTCTTAGATCCTGTACCTGTAACTGCCAGCGTTCCCTCATAGCTAGGGCCGTTTGATGGAGAGGTCGAGAAGCGTCGATTTGTTCTAGTCCCAGTATGCCAGCTTCCAATCCCTCCACCGTGCCAGCTTCCGCATCTAAAGCCGCTTCAGACAAGACGGACCAATCGGTGACATCTTCTTTAATTTTGAGGTCTTTGGGGGTTTGGTTAGCCAAATCCCGGAGAGCTTGCCATTGCTTCCGCTCAATTAATCTTTCGGCGTATTCTTGCAGTTTATCCTCGGTTTTCCCGATTAATTTTTGTGCCTCCTGATGGGCATAACTGCTGGCTTGAATTTTTCTAGCTTCTTCGATGACTTTGAACCAATTGTCGAGACCGCCCCGGGCAAAGAGATTAAAGGCATTATCTAATTTACTGCTATCTTCCCGGGCGACGGTAATTTTAGCGAGCGCTTCATTATATTTAACCGTTGCCCAATATTCGTTATTTAAGTTCAATAAATCCACCGCTAGACGGAAAGATTGATTCCAGTTGGAAGCGCGGAGATTTTCCTCTAGTTTGCTTAAGATATCGTTGCCTTCCGTCCAAGTTCCTTGCCACTTAGCGATTCTTTCTTCAATAATTGCCGCTACTGCCATATTATTGGGGATTTGACGAGCTTTAGTGATCGCTTGCTGTAAATTTCCCGCTTGATAGTCTTTTTCAGCCAAATTCAGGATATCTCGCGCCCATTCTTCCACCTGTTGATTAACTTGCGATCGCAAGGGATGGTCATCGGGTAAAGCTTCCACTAGGGCAATTGCTTCGAGTAAACCTGCCACGGTGCGACTATCGGCGGAAAGTTGAGCGCAGTAGAGACGCAGGGAGGCAGAAGCGATAGGCCAGAAGATTTTTGGGCAATTGGGCGACTTCTGCATATTTAATAACTGCCAAGTGGCGAGAAAGCCAACACCACCAAAGACGACGACAAATAAAGCCGCCCAAACTTTCCAAGTGAAACGATGCTGGTATCGGTACCAAAAGAGAAAAAGAAAAGATTTAGTTTTCTCTGGCCAACGAGTCAGGGAGTCAATCGATTCTCGTTTGACTAGATTTTTGGTTAATTCTTTTCCTTTAAACATTCACGACTCCCTGACGGATATTTTAGATAGATTTTACCTTAATGGCGCTCATTGCCCAACTTCTCAGCAAGATTCAGCTTGTAGAGACTCGACTAATTCGATTAATTGCGTCTCGTTGGCACTATACACTTCCCGACAAAACTCACAGATGGCTTCCGCTTGTTTATCCTTTTCGATGATGTCTTTTAATTCATCGACCCCGAGGAATTTTAAAGCTCCTAAGGCCCGTTCAAAAGAACAATCACAATCAAAACGCAGCATCTGCACAGCCGGAAAAATTTCTAGACCCATATCTCCGAGAAGTTCCTGAAAAATATCTTCTAGTCCTTTTCCTGCCCGTAAAAGAGGCGTAAATCCCGTTAATTTTCGCAATCTCGACTCTAAACGAGCCACTAAGACCTCATCCCGGGCTGCTTCTTTAGAGAGAACTTGTAATAAAATTCCCCCGGCTGCCGTTACTCCTGTGGTCGTACCGACAAAAACCCCCACTTGCAAAGCGGAGGGAATTTGTTCCGATTGGTCCAGGTAGTAGGCGATATCTTCCCCCACTTCCCCAGAAACTATCTCGACGATGCTTTCTTGAAGTTCATTTCTCCCCTCGCCTTTTTCTTCCCGTAAGACTCGCACATAACCCTTGTCACCCACGGCGCGACCCACATCTAATTTACCCTGAGCATTGGGGAGTAATTCCACCTGGGGATAGTCCACATAACCCCGCACCGTGCCATCGAGTCCCGCATCAACTAAAACACCGCCTAGGGGACCGTCGCCTTTAATGCGAATATTGACCCTAGAACCGGGTTTTTTTAAACTGGAAGCCAAGAGTAAAGCCGATGCCATCGTGCGACCGAGAGCGGCGGTGGCTACGTTAGATAATTTATGTCTTTGGCGGGCTTCTTCCGTTAAACGAGTGGTAATCACTCCTACTACTCTAATTCCGCCATCGGCGGCCGTGGCGCGGATTAATTTATCTGCCATACTACTTACTGTTATCCTTGGAAAACGCTGTCCCGATTTTTAGTTATTCTTTAACTAACTTAACAAAAATTATCAGACAACAATATGTTCGGCAATTTTCAACAAAGTCAGCTGCGTATCGAAATCTCGGCCAGTGAACAGGCTATCCGGGATAGTTTGCTCAAAACTGCTCATCTCCGTCAATGGCTGTGGCCGCAAATGCTCTCGCCCAATCTACCCGATAAATTAGAGGAAGGCTTGACTTTTACCTCTTGGTTAGGTTTAATTCCTGTACAACATCAGGTTTTATGGGCCAATGACCAGTGTTTACGCTTGCTTTTGAGTCAAGGTATCGATGGCTATCACGAATGGTATTGGGGCGATGGTTGGTTACAATCGCGGTTAGAAGGCATTTCTCTCCTTCCCCTCAATCTCGGTCAAACTCTCAGTTTGTTGAAATTACGACTATTTTTGAGCAATCAAAAGTTAGAAGTGAAGGATTTAGGAGTGGCTAGTAAGTAAATCGCACTTTAAAAACCCAATTATGGATTGTCTCTCCCCGCTGCTCACTCTCCTACACCGGGAGAGTGGCTGCACTATGCCAGTCCGAGACCAATGACAGGGCAAGAACGGGGGTCTTCCCCCGACATTTGAGATAAAATCGATCTAGTTAAAAATTTAATTCCGAAACTATGTTCGACGCACTGGCCGACCGCTTAGAAGACGCATGGAAAAAATTACGAGGTCAAGATAAAATCTCCTCGGCCAATATACAAGAAACCCTCAAAGAAGTCCGGCGGGCTTTATTAGAAGCAGATGTTAACCTACAGGTGGTCAAGGGATTTATTGCTGAGGTCGAGAAACAAGCCCTCGGCGCTGAAGTTATTCCTGGAGTCAATCCCGGTCAGCAATTTATCAAAATTGTCTATGATGAATTAGTTAAAATTATGGGGGAAAGTAACGTCCCCCTAGCCCAGGCCGATAAACCCCCCACCGTAATTTTAATGGCCGGGTTGCAAGGGACGGGAAAAACCACCGCCACCGCCAAATTAGCCCTATATCTCCGCAAACAGTCCAAAAGCTGCCTGATGGTGGCCACCGATGTTTACCGTCCGGCGGCCATTGACCAATTAATCACCCTCGGTAAACAGATAAATGTTCCCGTCTTCGAGATGGGTTCTCAGGCTAATCCCGTCGATATCGCCCGTCAAGGTGTGGAAAAAGCCAAAGAATTGGGCGTAGATACGGTTATCATCGACACCGCCGGTCGTTTGCAGATAGATACCCAGATGATGGGCGAACTAGCACAAATTAAAAAAATTGTCAAGCCCGACGACACTTTATTAGTGGTGGATGCCATGACCGGTCAGGAAGCGGCCAGTCTTACCAACACTTTTCACCAACAAATCGGCATCACGGGGGCAATTCTCACCAAACTTGATGGCGATACTCGCGGTGGGGCAGCCCTATCAGTGCGGCAAATATCGGGACAACCGATTAAATTTGTTGGGGTTGGCGAAAAAGTAGAAGCTTTAGAGCCATTTTATCCCGATCGCCTTGCCAGTCGCATCCTCAATATGGGTGATGTCCTGACGCTAGTGGAAAAAGCTCAGGAACAGTTAGACCTAGAAGACGCGGCCAAAATGCAGGCCAAGATTTTAGAGGCTAAGTTTGATTTTAATGACTTCCTCAAACAGATGCGGCTGTTAAAAAATATGGGTTCCCTGGGGGGAGTCTTAAAGTTAATCCCCGGTCTAGGCAAACTGAGCGGGACAGACATCGAAAAGGGCGAAAAAGAGTTAAAACGCACGGAAGCGATGATTAATTCCATGACCACGGAGGAACGCGCTAACCCCGATTTATTGGCTAAGTCTCCTAATCGTCGTCGTCGCATTGCCAAAGGTTCGGGACATCCGGAAACAGAAGTTAACAAACTAATTACTAATTTCACCAGAATGCGATCGATGATGCAACAGATGGGACGGGGACAAATGCCCGCTATGCCCGGGATGCCCGGTATGGGTGGCGGAATGTTTGGCGGTGGCAATCAACCGGGGTTCCGCGGTCAGGGTGGCAGCCCGAAAAAACCGAAGAAAATCAAGAAAAAGAAAGGTTTTGGCGATTTATAGAGGCTAAAAATGTTGAAATCCGGAGCTTAAACTGAGGTTTCTACCATCGGCTAATTTTATCTCTCTCCCCGAGACAATTTGACCGATTATCGCCCCCTCTTCCCCCACTTTCTCCAACAATTCTCTGGCACTGTCCGGGGGCAAACACAAAACTAACTCAAAGTCTTCACCGCCGTATAAAGCCCATTCTAGAGCTTTTTCGGCTCCCACATATTCTTTCAGGGTTGGATGCAGGGGAATCCTCTCGATTTCGGCACCAACCCCACTACAGCGACAAATTTGCATGATGGCATCTGCTAACCCGTCACTGCTATCCATGCCGGCGATGGGAAATTGCTTGACAATTTTTTGTAAATGTGGTATGCAATCAAGTCTCGGTCGCGGCCGTTGATGGGCTTGGATTAATCGCTTTTTTTGGGCGGAATTTAAATTCCTCCCGGTTTGAGGGTGAAAGAGTAACTCTAATCCAGCCCGCGATAAACCGTGATAACCGGTAATAAGAATACTATCGCCAACTTTTGCGTTAAAACGTCTAATTTCTTCATTTTTTGCCACTTGTCCCAGGGCAGTGATGCTGATGTTAATCTCCGTGGCCCGACAGACATCGCCACCAACGATCGCCGTCTGATATACTTGCAGACAAGAGCTAAGACCCCGATAGAGTCCTTCTAGCCAATCGATGGCTAGATCGGGAGTTAAAGCCAATCCTACCGTAATTCCCAGGGGTTCTGCCCCCATAGCCGCTAAATCGGATAAATTAGCCGCCGCCGCTCGCCAGCCCACATCTTCGGGAGAGGTGGTAAGATCGCTAAAGTGGACGTTATTAACTAAAACATCAGTGGTGACAACGAGAGAGTAACCCTCTTTGATCGATAGAATCGCCCCATCATCACCGATAATCTCCGCAGGACAATATTTTTGCAGAATCGGTAGCAATCCCTGTTCACCCAAGTCTTTAACGGTTAAATTCATAATTTCTGGGAATTGAACGATACAGCTTCTAAAAAGTCTTTAGTTAAGGTTGGCTGAATAATGGTAAAACCCTTTTAAAATAAGGCTTTTGACCTGTTAAAATCCGATATTAGTCCAAGAAAATCGGATTGAGACCCTCAAAAACCTTGCATTATCCTTCTTGTAGTACATAAACTGATACAAAAAAGCGGGGCAACAAAGCTTGAAACTCCTGACTGACTTGAAAATAGAAGCTGAAATAACGCAAATTCGTCAATCATACTAAATCCCTTGAGTATAGGCTACATATCAGGAGAAGCACTCCCGCAAGGGGAGTGACTCTTAAATTATTACAGATGCGTCAGCGCCTGTCTGTAAGCATCCCACCGAAAAACTAATGCGCGGGGGGTTTGGGGGCGGCGCCACGCCCCCAACGGGGGGTTTGGGGGGTAGAACCCCCCAAAAGCTTGGATTGAGTGGTAAAATCGGAAGTAATACGGCCATCCGTTGAGTATAGGCTACATATCAGGAGAGGCACTCATGCCCAACGGAGAATAAATAATCAGTTTTTAATAACCGGATTTAGTACGACCAGATGAAAATCGGTAAAACCCTACACCCCACACCCCACCTGCCCCCCCGATGTCGGGGGGGGTGGGGGGGCCACACCCTACACCCCACGAGAAACTTTTTGCCGCAAACCCTACTTAAGAGGATTGGCGCTGATTTTTTCGTAGGCGCGATCGATAATTCCCCGACCGCGTAAAAAGCCGGTATTAGCTCCCGGACAAAGATAGGAGAGGGTTTCTGGGCTAAAACGGTCTAAAATGGCCTCTTGCGATCGCAATTGCCGCAGCCAGTGGAAAGTTTTCGCGGTCTGTAGGGGTTGCGGTTGACCCTTAGTGTCGGGGAGAAGATGACGACCGGTAAATAAAACCCCCCCGTGACGCTGCCAGTAAAGACAGGAGGAGCCGGGAGAATGGCCAGGAGTCCAAAAACCGCTACAAGTGGGAGATAACTGGATTTGCTGCTGAAAAATGGTAATTTGACGGTGAGGAAGCAGATAAGCTTCCTGTTCCTGTAGAATAATCTCACAATTAAGTAAACTTTGCAGAGAATCGCTCTGCTTACCCTGACCCCCGCGATGGGTAAAAAATAGGTAACGGACTCCTTTTTCTCGCAGAAAATCCCGCTCGCTCTCCTCGCAGCTAGGACAATCCACCAGAATATTACCAGTATTTTCTACAATAAGATAAGAGGTTCCCCCTAGGGTTTCCCGATTAGGCGAGAAAGCGTATAAACCTTCTAGAATTAATCGAGGGGGTTTTGTGGTTTTGCTAACCTCTAAAGGAGACGATTCGGTTTCCGATCGCATGGTTTGCCTATCCAAATCACAATCAATGCGGTTTATAACTTAGCACGATCGATGACCGGGCGGGCTGAAATTAGCCGCCTTTTACTCAAGAGAAAAGAGCCGATATGGAAATGTGGTTGTTATTAGGGATTCTTGGCGGTTTCACCTATTTTATCGTCAAGCGTAGCGTGGCCAAAATCACGACAACACCAATTTGGTTAATTTGGTTAGTCCTGATGACTCCGGCTCTAATTTGGACCGGCTGGACGTTAATCTATGGAGAGGATACCCCCATGCCGGCATTTTTGCTGATCGGTCCTTTTGTGATCTGCCCTTTTTTGTATTGGTGGCTAGTACAAATGGGTCGGGTTACTCCCCAAGAAAGCCCCCCATCACCAGCGGAAACAGCGAATTTAGTCCTAGAAAATATTGATAATCCTGCACCTAAAAGTGATTTAAAACCGATCACTGCTGAAGAGGAAAAATCCCTACGAGATTGTTTTCCTTGGGGAATTTATTATCTGCAAAATATCGATTATCGTCCCCAGGCAATTCTCTGTCGGGGCAAATTGCGAGCGGTTCCCGAAGAAGCTTATCAAGTGATTAAAAACAATGTGGAAAAGGTTTTTGGTGATCGCTTTTTATTGCTTTTCCAAGAAAGTTTTCAGGGACAACCTTTTTTCGCTCTTGTGGCTAATCCCTGGCAGCAAAAAACAGAAACTATAGAAACTGAAAAAGTTACTCGCCCCTTTCTTGCCCTGGGTTTATTGTTATTAACTATCTTAACCACCACAGTGGTCGGTGCGGGATTAAGTGGCATTACCACCCAACAATTAGAAAATAATTCTAGTTTATTATTGCAAGGTTTACCCTACAGTTTAGGCTTAATTGCTATTTTAGGACTGCACGAATTCAGTCATTATTTTACAGCAGTTAAATATAAAATTAAAACTACCTTGCCCTATTTTATCCCCATTCCTTTCTTCCTAGGCACCTTCGGGGCTTTTATTCAAATGCGATCCCCTGTACCCACCCGCAAAGCTTTATTTGATGTGGCGGTGGCCGGTCCTTTGGGGGGTATAATTATCGCTATTCCTCTACTGTTTTGGGGATTGTCCCTCTCGGAAATAGTTCCCCTAACTAATCAAAGCAGTTTATTAAATTTTCAGGCCTTAAATCCGCAGTTTTCTTTTCTCTTGTCTATCGTAGCTAAACTAGCCCTCGGCAGTAATTTAATCGCCGGAAAAGCGATCCATTTACATCCTTTAGCGGTAGCTGGTTATGTAGGAATTATCGTTACAGCCCTAAATTTAATGCCCGTGGGTCAATTGGATGGTGGTCATATTGTTCACGCCATGTATGGGCAGAAAACCGCCATAATTATCGGTCAATTAACTCGATTATTCATGTTTATTTTAGCCCTAGTGCAACCAGATTTTTTACTCTGGGCGATTATTCTCTTATTAATGCCAGTCAGCGATCAACCTGCTTTAAATGATGTCACCGAATTGGATAATAAACGAGATTTATTAGGTTTATTTTCCCTGGCTTTGTTATTAAGTATTTTGCTACCCCTTCCCGAAGCGGTGGCCCGTTGGTGGGGAATGTAAGAGACTGCATCAATCTACCTGAGTTCCGGGAAAATTATCGGTCAGTTAGGGAATAAAATCCCCATCTCCTACGTCAATGTGAGTTCGATGATCCTCACCCTCGATCACTTTAATCCACAAAGCTGAAGGCTGACAACCGCTCACAGATCACTGATATATGGTTCTTAAGGCTAATTCTCAGAGAAAAAAGCGAGTTTCTCTGAAAGGGAAGTTAGGCAAATCTAGGTTAAAATTGCTGGCTATTCCGCTAATTTTGGCGAGTTTAGGCTGGTTATACCACGATTTACGTCAGCAGTGGCTAAAACCGGAAGCGATTTTTGTTTTGGGAGGTCATGCTGATCGAGAACGTTTTGCGGCAAAATTGGCTAAGGAATATCCCGATCTACCGATTTGGGTGTCTTCCGGTAGTCCGCGACGATATGTGAAAAAGATTTTTAAAAAAGCGGGAATTCCCCTAGAACGTCTCCATCTCGATTACAATGCGCGAGATACTGTCACTAACTTTACTAGCCTAGCCGATCAACTGAAAGCCCAAGGTATTGATAGTGTCTATCTAGTCACTTCCGATAATCACATGAGAAGGGCGCGATTAGTGGGAGAAATTGTTTTTGGTAGTCGCGGAATTGTGATTAAACCGGTGACTGTTCCCTCCCAATCACCCCCCGAACCCCTAGAAAAGTCGCTCAGAGACGGTTTTAGGGCAATATTATGGGTAATAAGCGGTTCCACTGGGGAATTTTGGCTAGAATCCGCTTCTAGTTCCCATCTCCGATCAAAATAAAATTATCTTGACAAAATTACCCACTTTATGTTAAGCAAAAATACCATTTTCGCCATCTTATTGATTTTTGTGCCTATATCGATCGCCGGTTCCCTGTTACACTGGGGCGGAACAGTTGTTTTTATCACCGCTTGTCTAGCCATTATCCCCCTAGCGGCCTACATGGGGGAAGCCACCGAAGCGATTGCGGTGGTGGTTGGGCCAAATATTGGCGGTTTGATGAATGCCACCTTTGGCAATGCCACAGAATTAATTCTCGCCTATGTCGCTTTGCGGGAAGGTTTTATCGATGTGGTAAAAGCGACGATTACTGGCTCAATTATCGGTAATTTACTCTTAGTTATGGGATTATCGATGTTTTTAGGCGGTTTACGCTTCAAAGAACAGGAATTTCAACCAATAACTGCCCGTTTAAATGCCTCGGCCATGAATTTAGCGGTGGTGGCGATTCTTTTACCCACTGCCGTGGAATTTACCTCCACGGGAGTCGGGGAAGCAGTCCTGCAACGTCTATCCGTGGCC
Organism: Microcystis sp. M_QC_C_20170808_M9Col; assembly: GCF_007095495.1. NCBI lineage: Bacteria > Bacillati > Cyanobacteriota > Cyanophyceae > Chroococcales > Microcystaceae > Microcystis > Microcystis sp. M_QC_C_20170808_M9Col. Next base: position 57,871 of record NZ_SFBZ01000048.1, read on the forward strand.
GTGGCAGCGGTGTTAATTTTCGTCTATGGTTTAAGTCTCTTATTTTCCATGAAAACCCACACCTATCTCTACGATGTCGGGGTTGCCGGTATCGAGGAGGAAAGCGCCAGAGAAAGAGCCGCAAGGCCGAAAGTCTGGTTTTGGTCTTTGATTTTATTGCTCGTTACTATCGCCGTGGCCGTAGAATCGGAGTTATTGGTGGCATCCCTAGAGGAGGCTACGGAACAGCTAGGTTTAACGGCGCTGTTTACCGGGGTAATTCTTTTGCCTATTATCGGTAATGCGGCCGAACACGCTACGGCTGTCACCGTCGCCCTTAAGAATAAAATGGATCTATCGGTATCTGTGGCCGTTGGTTCCAGTATGCAAATCGCCCTGTTTGTGGCTCCGGTTTTGGTTATCATGGGTTATATTATCGGTCAGCCCATGGATCTAAATTTTAATCCCTTTGAGTTAGTGGCAGTGGCTGTAGCGGTGTGGTTGGCTAATTCGATTAGTAGTGATGGGCGATCGAATTGGTTAGAAGGAATGTTACTCTTAGCTACCTATGCTATCCTGGCCTTGGCTTTCTTTTTCCATCCTCTCACCGCTTAAAGTTATTTCTTGGAGATATATAGACAATGACGGACGCTTTGGCTTAAGGGAGTGGTAAAACTGGCAATTTCGAGGATTTTACCGCCAGCTTTCCTTAGATTCTCCTCTAAACTTAAACTATCCTGCGCGGACCACTGACCACGATAGAGAATAGCGATTCCGGTCTTTTTCAGGAAAGGCAAAGCATAGTTAACACAGATATCCACATTACCTACCGCTCGCAAACAGACGATATCGTAAGCACAGTTATGTTTAAGGTTTTTCCCGACGATTTCCGCCCGACCTAAGCGAGTTTTCGTGTTATTTAACTCTAATTTGTCAATAACTTCTTCAAGAAAATTAATCTTTTTTTGGGTGGAATCCAAGAGAGTCACCGACCAATGGGGATAGGCGATCGCAATTGGCACCCCCGGAAACCCGGCCCCGGTCCCCAAATCGATGACTGATAGGGATTTTGTCAATAGATCTGGCTGGGATTTTTGTAACCAGGCTAAACCCGATAAAGAATCCCAAAGATGTTTTTCCCAAAACTCCTCTGGTTGGGTAATTCGGGTGAGATTAAAACGTTGATTACCCTCTAAAATCAACTCATAAAGTTGTTGAAATCGCGCTTGTTGGACCCCATCGGGTTGCCATTCTAGGGTTTCTTGCCAAAGGTCAAATAATTCAGGAAGGATCATTAATTCAGTTATCAGTAATCAGTTATCAGTAATCAGTAATCAGTTATCAGTTATCAGGTATGAGGGGAGTGGGGAAATTTCAACTAATACCCCAAAATCTCAACTATCTGTTTTTTCACTTTTTACTTCCCTCAAATGTCCTTGTTCAATTTTCCAGTGACGGTCAGCAATGGGGAGTAATTCTCCGGCATCGTGACTAACTACTAATAAAGTCCAGTGTTGTTTGAGACTAGCGAGAAGTTTAGCCAATTGACGACGCATCGACCAATCTAAACCGGCCGTAGGTTCATCGAGAAGTAACAGATT
>NZ_SFBZ01000049.1:0-10434 GCF_007095495.1 Microcystis sp. M_QC_C_20170808_M9Col
AGACATCGATAATTTTTTGGCGAAAATCTACGGAATAGGGTCTCATAGGAAGCTGGTAAGTTCTATTATTTGTCTATTTGCTTTCCATTGTACTTCATAGCTCCAAGAATTGCTATATACTTTGTTTTTAATATTTTTTCCATTCTAGATTTATTGTCAATTCTGCCCCTATTTTTTGGATTTTTTGATATTAGGTTTTTTAGAATTTTTCGCTGGTTTAGAATTTTGCGAGTGATTCGTTTTTTTGGTTCCGATCTCTCTATTTTTCGGATTAAAACTTCCGATCAGATAGTGTTTACTCGCATATTACTAACTCTATTCTCGATTATTTTTGTCTATGCGGGTTTAATTTATCAGATCGAACACCCGATTAATCCTCAAGTCTATCGGACATTTTTTGATGCTTTTTACTTCGCCGTTGTCACTATGACTACCGTGGGATTTGGGGATGTAACTCCCCTTTCTGATGGGGGCAAAATGGTGACAGTTTTAATGATTTTAACGGGAGTTTTGTTAATTCCCTTGCAAATTAGCGATCTGACTAAACAACTATTAAAATCTGGCACTCAAATTGATTATCCTTGTCCAGATTGTGGTTTACCCCGTCACGATATAGATGCCAATTTTTGTAAAAACTGTGGGGCAAAACTCTTAAAAAAACCTGATTGAGACTAATTCTGGCGAAATTCAGGAGCCGGTCCTCAGGAGATTATTTTTATTTATTCTCCCCGCTTCCCCACTCCCCCACTTCCCCACCCCCAACCCATCTAAATGTTAAGTTAAGTATCGAAGAGCGGCCGTTTCATCACCTAGTAGTAATATAATCACTGAGTTATCAACTTTGATCCTTGAGTATGACTGCATTCACCACAACCCCCACCCTTGCCAATTTGCCCGCCAGTGATAGCCGTAGCCGCGTCAGTGAATTTATGAAATCCCTACAGGATGAAATTTGTCAGGGATTAGAAGAAGTGGATGGACAAGCAAAATTTATCGAAGATAGTTGGCAACGGCCCGAAGGTGGCGGCGGACGTTCGCGAGTTTTGCGGGAAGGGGCAATTTTTGAACAAGCAGGGGTGAATTTTTCGGAAGTTTGGGGGAAAGAATTACCTCCTAGCATTGCCAAACAACGGCCCGAGGCTGCCGGTCATCAATTTTATGCCACGGGAACCTCGATGGTCTTGCATCCTCACAATCCTTATATTCCCACGGTTCACCTCAATTATCGCTATTTTGAAGCAGGTCCGGTTTGGTGGTTTGGCGGTGGCGCTGATTTAACTCCCTACTATGCTTTTGAAGAAGATGCTAGTCATTTTCACCGCACTTTTAAACAGGTTTGCGACCAACATCATCCCGAATATTATCCCGTTTTTAAACGCTGGTGTGATGAATATTTTTATCTCAATCATCGTCAGGAAGCCAGAGGCATCGGCGGGATTTTTTTTGATTACCAAGACGGTTTAGACCCTCTCTATCGTGGTCCTTTTGCCGAAAGTGATGCCGCTATCTATTCAGAAAAATTATCTCCCCAACAACCCCGCAACTGGGAAGAAATTTTTAGTTTCATTAATGACTGTGGCCGAGCTTTTCTACCCGCTTACGTTCCCATTGTCCAGAAACGCCGCTCGACGGAATACGGTGACAGAGAACGTCAGTTTCAACTCTATCGTCGCGGTCGTTATGTAGAATTTAATTTAGTTTATGATCGTGGCACAATTTTTGGGCTGCAAACTAACGGTCGTACCGAGTCGATTTTGATGTCTTTGCCTCCTTTAGTCCGTTGGGAATACTGTTATCAACCTGCACCAAACACCCCAGAAGCAAAACTCTATGATGTCTTCCTAAAACCCCAAGATTGGGTTAATTGGCAAGGTTAAATCAGTTATCAGTTATCAGTTATCAGTTATCAGTTATCAGTTATCAGTTATCAGTTATCAGTTATCAGTTATCAGTTATCAGTTCACTGTTCACTGAAAATACTTCCCACACCCTTGTCAAGTCAATAAATCTAAAAATTTTGGCTAATTTTTGGACACCTCTCCATACTCGTCTGGAAACCACGGTGAAAAAGGGACAATTACTACCTAAAAATGCGTCTCTGTTAGTGGCATTGTCGGCAGGTCAGGATTCCCTCTGTTTAGGGCAATTATTGCTGGATTTGCGCCCTCGTTGGGGTTGGCAACTAGCGATCGCTCATTGTGATCACCGTTGGTCTTACGACCGAGGATTAGTCACTCATGTGCGGAAAATCGCCGAAATTTGGCAATTACCTGTTTATATTACCACCGCACCCCCCATGGCGGAAACGGAAGCCAAGGCCCGACAATGGCGTTATCAAGCTTTACAAACAATCGCCCAAGAACAGGGTTTTAATTATCTTCTCACGGCACACACGAGAAGCGATCGAGCGGAAACTTTTCTTTATAATCTCACGCGCGGGGCCGGTAGTGATGGACTTTCTGCCTTAACTTGGTTGACAAGTTTAACCCCGGATATTTTTTTAGTCCGTCCCCTCTTAAATGTCACTCGCGGGGAAACTTTCGCTTTTTGTCAAAGTCGAGAATTACCGATCTGGTACGATCGAGCTAATGAGAATTTACGCTATGCTCGCAATCGCATCCGTCTGGAATTATTACCCTACCTGCAAACTAATTTAAATCCCCAAATCGAAAAACATCTCGCCCAAACTGCCGAAATTTTGGAAGCAGAAAGCGATTATTTAGATAGTATTGCCCGGGATATTTTTCGTCAGGTTATCGATCTAGATCAACAAAGACTCGATCGCTCCCCTTTACAAATTTTACCTCTAGCGATACAAAGACGAGTGATTCGTTTATTTTTAGCTCAATATTTACCCTCATCCCCGAATTTTGCCGAAGTTGAGTCAGTGGTTAATCTCATTACTGGTGTTAATCGCGATGCCACTTCCTCCTTAACTGGCAAAATTCGGGTAGAAGTACAACAAAATTGGCTACATATCAGTTATCAGTGATCAGATTACAGTTTTAAGTGGACAGTATTAGGTGAAAACTTCGCTACTGTCTTTTCACTGATTACTGCTTACTGTTTACTGTTCACTGAAAAAAACCATCTCCCCATTCTAGTTATCTCTAGCTAACTTTTACAGCAATTGGTTTAAGAAGAAACTATAATTAGTAATACAATTAAACTAAAAATCAAATTGGCGTAGAATAATGAGCGAAACTAAAGTAATTAATCGAGAAAGTTTACTGGTCAATCTCCGGCAACAACTGCGAGCCGGACAACAGGAATTAGCCGATTGGCAAGGGGGAAAAATGGCCATTTCTGCGGTGCCGGGGGCAGGAAAATCCCACAGTTTGGCCGTAGCTGCCGCCATGGTTATTGCTCGTGAGCAACTTCATGCTAAAAAACAGTTAATTATTGTCACCTACACGCGCTCCGCTGCCGCTAGTATTAAAGCTAAAATTAAACAACGCTTGCAAGATTTACAACTTTCAGCCCAAGGTTTTAGCGTCCAAACTCTGCACGGACTGGCCCTACAATTGGCCCGTCGTTACCCGGAATTATCGGGATTAGACCTCGAATCTTCTACCTTAGTTATTCCGACTCCTAGCCACAGAATTATTAGAAACTCGGTGGAAAAATGGCTAATTGCCGACCCAATTCGTTATCAAAAGTTATTAGAAGGAGTGGAATTTGATGGGGAAGAAACAGAAAGATTACGCCGTCAATCGGTGCTGAGAACCGAAATTTTACCTAGTCTTGCCTATACGGCCATTCATGAGCTAAAAAGTTCGGGATTATCACCGCAGCAAGTTTGGGAATTAAGCCACTATACCGACGATAATTATCAAATTCTCGCTATTGCTAGTGGTTTGTACCAACAGTATGAAATCCTGATGCGTCAGAAAAACTATATAGATTATGATGACATGATTTTAGGAGCCTTGCGGGTATTAGAGGAAGAAAAAATTCGCCGACAATGGCAAAAATCTGTCTTTGGAGTCTTTGAAGATGAGGCACAGGATTCTAGTCCTCTCCAAGAAAAACTAATTACTATTTTAGCAAAAAATAATGACGGGGAAATACCTAATTTAATTCGCGTCGGCGATCCCAATCAAGCCATTAATTCTACCTTTACCCCCGCCGATCCTGTTTACTTTAATTGGTTTTGTGAAAGTTGTCAAAACGAAGGCAATTTATCCACTATGAACCAAGCAGGTCGCAGCAATACTAAAATTATCGAAGCTGCTAATTTAGTTTTACAATGGGTCGATCGAGATTGGAAACAGGGAAAAGATAATCATAAAGTTACCGAGGCTCCTTTTCGGGTTCAAGCGATCCTTCCCGTCAGCGCCGAAGATCGCCAACCTAATCCAGTTAAGGAGGGAAAAGGATTAGAAATTTATCAACCCGATGACATTTATCAAACAGTGGAATTAATTGAAAAACGTCTAGTTAAATTACTCCAAGAAAACCCTCAACATAATGCGGCTATCCTCGTTAGAGAAAATCGACAGGGACACTTTTTTGCTCAAAAATTTGCCCATTTTTACAAAAGTTATCAAATCAGAATTTTTGAAGCTAACGAGATTGATCGCTTTTCCCAAATTCCCGCCGAAATGCTGAAACTATTAGCTTTTGTCGAACGTCCCCACTCTCCCGATTATCTCAAAGCGGCTTTAGAAGTGCTACAATTTAGGGGTTTAATTACTGCCCAAGACTTAAATCCTTTAGTTACCTATCCCGAACAATTTCTTTATCCCACTCCCCTCGATCCTGAACTGAAATCTAACGAAAAAATCGCCCGTCGTTATTGCTGCAGTTTACTAAAAGCTAGATTAGAATTACCCCATTATCAACTCCTGTCTTTTTTCGCTATGACTCTCCAATATTCGGGATCAGAATTAGCCACTTTGCAAAAATTAACCGCCCGTATTTATCAGGAAACCGCCGATAATAGTTCTCTAAAAAATACCATTAATACTCTCAATGAAATTATCGCCTCTGAGCGCTTTGAAGGGGTGGAAGAAGATAACGACGATTGTTATACTCGTCCCGGACAACTGACGATTATTACTATGCACAAAGCCAAGGGTTTAGACTGGGATTATGTTTTTATTCCCTTTCTTCATGAAGATATTATTCCTGGCAAACCTTGGGTTCCCAATGGGGCAAAATTTTTGGGAGATTTTACCCTCGCAGAAGTGGCACGAGCGCAAATTCGAGCAGCAGTTCATCAACGCTATTTAAACCCCGACAGCATACCAATTATTCCCCCACCTTTAAGCGCTTGGTTAGAAGCTGGACAACTTAAAAAAGCTGAAGAATACAGACTTTTGTATGTAGCGATGACACGAGCAAAAAGACTTTTATGGATGTCGAGTGAAAAAAAAGCTCCTTTCCGTTGGAACACTTTTCGCGGAGATGAAAGTAGTCAATTACAGGATAAAAATCCCTGTCCTGTCTTTCCTGTTTTAATCAATGCTTTCCCCGATTCTTTCTGTGTTTAACTGTTGATGCAGCGTCCGCGGATAAAGAATTAGGAAGACAAACCACCACAGGAGTATGGGAATAGATAGGAGTAGAGTTAACCAGAGACGCTGAGTTAAAAACCAACACCCGGCAATCAGGGTAATTCCTGTCAACAAAATCGACCAAGGTTGACACCAACGGGGTTTGTGATTCCAAACGTTATCGGATTTCGAGTTAGGCATTGGTTACGGATCGGTAATTTAAGTAGTAGGAAAAAATTAACTTCTTGGTTAGGATAGGCACTCTTGCAAGAGGCACTCTTGCAAGAGGTGGTTAGATATGTCTAATTAATTGTCTCTAGCTACTTACTAACTCAATTTTAGAGCGATCGAGTTTAAAAAACACCTAGGCAGACCGAAAGAGTAGAAAATTGCTCGATTCACTTATTTAAAAATAACTCCCCCCAATCATAGCCGCTAATAAAATAAAACCGACCCAAACATTTTGACCGAACATTTGACCATAAACTGGTTTGGGTAAATCCGATTGACGTAACAGCCGGTATTGACGCAACCAAGCGATCGCCGCTAGACCCAACCCTAGCCAAAAAAAGGCTGATAACTGCATTTTTTGCCCCTCCCAAGCCAATAAACCTACTGTTAGGGCAAAAAAGACCCCCACGGCTTCCGGGGCGTATTTGCCGAAAAATATGGCACTAGAGTTAATACCAACCTTGAGATCATCCTCTCGATCGGACAGAGCATAAATTGTATCAAATGCCAATGTCCAAAAAATCACCGCTCCCCATAATATAAATGTATTACTATCTAACGACCCGGTGACGGCACTCCAACAGATTAAAACCGCAAAACCCCAAGCGAGAGAAAGAACCAATTGGGGTACAGGAAAAAAACGCTTGGCGAGAGGATAGCAGATAATCAAGGGAACGGCGGCCACACATAGGCAAAAACTCAGGAAATTGAGATATAAAGCTAAAATTGCGGCACAAAAGAAAGCAATTAGAGCGATAATCAAACCAACCTTGATCGATAAAGCTCTGGCCGCTAAAGGACGGTTACGAGTGCGATCGACCTGTGGATCGATATCCCGATCCCAAAGATCGTTAACCACACAGCCGGCGGCGCTAGTGGCCAAAGTTCCCAAAACGATCACCCCGATCAAGGGTAGCGGTGGCACCCCGTCTGCCGCCAAAAATACCGCCCATAAAGCGGGAATCATCAAAATTAACCTACCTGCGGGTTTATCCCAGCGCAAGAGGCGAATAATCGTCATCCAAGTGGGTTCTAGATCGGGTTGGGATATGGTCATAATTTCTCGTAAAAAGTAGAAACTAGGAGTTAAGGGGGTGTGGGGTGTAGGGTGTGGGGTGTGGGGTGTGGGGTGTAGGGTGTAGGGTGTAGGGTGTAGGGTGTGGGGTGTGGGGTGTAGGGTGTAGGGTGTAGGGTGTGGGAAGTGGGGTGTGGGGTGTGGGGTGTGGGGTGTAGGGTGTAGGGTGTAGGGTGTGGGGTGTGGGGTGTGGGGTGTGGGGTGTAGGGTGTAGGGTGTGGGAAGTGGGGTGTGGGGTGTGGGAAGAATAAATAAAAATAATCTCCTGACGACCGGCTCCTGACTCCTGACTCCACCAATAAACTTTTTCAGCAAACCCTACCTACTTAACGTGATTACCAGCCCCAACTATTGGGAACGCCTTTAAATGGACCAACCACATCGGAGGTTATCCATCCCCCGTAAAAGTTGCCCGGTTGCGGTTGTACTAATTCCCCGTCGGCATAACAAGCGGTCATTTTGGCAGGATAAAAAGCCAGATAATTCTTAATTGCCTGAAACTCTGGTGTTGGGTCCGGATAATACCAAGCGACGTTAATTGCCTGTTGATCCCCAACGGTGATATTGTAATATCCCGCTAGACCTTTCCACTCACAAAAAGACTTTTCTGCTGTGGCTTGCAGGTATTCCATTTTAATATCTTGGGGCGGTAGATAATAAACTGGAGGATGACTGGTTTCTAGAACTCGATAACTGCTTTTAGTATCGGCAATTATCACCCCATTAAAGATGATTTTTAGGTGTTTAGGCGATAATTCTAGGCGCGGGGGACGCGGATAATCCCAGACGGATTCCTGTCCTGCTTTTGCTGGTATCGGTTGGGGACGAAACATAATTTTTCTTATCGTATTCTCTGATTCAGTTCACCGTTTACTGATTACTGATCACTGAAAAGAGTTTTCTCAGGGTTTCCACTCGTTCTCGATTGACATTTAAATCCGATTCTCCTAACCGGGAGGCCGAGCGAACATCGATCGCATTTTTGCTAGGATTGAGAGAAAATTCCACATCATCGACAAATCCCATCCATTGACTGCTAAATTCGGCGTAGAGATAGTTACTATCTTGGCTAATAATTTTAGTTCTCGGTTGGGAAGCGATAATTTTAGCTAATTGCTCGATCGCTTCTTCGCCGCTACCCTGATAACTAAGGGGTTCGATCGCATGAGCCTGATCCTGACTCTGACTACTAACACAATTAGGAGTGACCGGACAAGGGGCCAGTTTACCCTCCCTGACTCCCAAATAATCGGGACGAGTACCGGCGAATAAACTGACGCTATCGGGAGCAATTAACCTAATTCCTAGCCAGATGAGCAGTATTCCTAGGAAAATAAACGGGGTCAGCCGGAAAGATTTTTTCACCGTGTCGGGAGTTTCAGTCATGCTAGTCTTACAGAATCACTTCAATTAACTTAACATTGATAGGTGTGGCAATATCAGGAGATAGAATAAGATGTTTCTCGATGAATTACAACCCGTTGTTAAAGAACTGATTCAACAACCGATCGCTTTTTTCGGTGGTTTTGCCTCTGGATTACTGCGCTTGAAACTTTCGGACGATCCCCTCAAAAAATGGTTAGAACAGCAGGGATTAGTCAGTTTTAACGACAATAATCAGGATAACGGCAACGGTCCCCAGTCGATCTCGATCGATTAGGGATTAGGGGTTAGCTGTTGGGGGTGAGGGTATTCTCCCATCCCCAAAACCCCCGCTTACCACCCCATCAGCTTAACTTGCTGCTGAAAGTAAATAAATTTCCTCGGCTACTCGTTTTAAGCGTCTTAATTGCGCTTCCATATCCTTTTTCGTCCATTTGGCGGCGAATTGCTGGAATCCCCACCCCACAACTGGATTGGGAATCGCAAACTCAAAACGATTGATTAGACAAGTGCCGCGATCATTGGGTTGACATTCCCAGCGATCGCAACCACGAAAAAAGCCTTCAAATTGCCAGACAATTAACCCCGGTTCTCTCTCAATCACAGTACTTTTTAGCGTTGGCTGAATTAGGGGAATTTGAATCAAAAAACGACTTCTACCACCGATATCGGTCTTCCAATCCCCGATAGGTTCACAAACTAACAATGGATTCAACCAACGACGCATTAACTCTAAATCCGTGATACAACGCTCTACCGTCGTGGCACTAGCTTTAATCTGAATTGATTGTTCAAATACTTGACAAGATGACATTGATCTGCTTATAAGTGGGTGGGTGGAATTAAATATAAGATGAACGTAGGTTGGGTTGAAGCATGAAACCCAACGCCTGCATGGGTTACGCTACCGCTAACCCATCCTACAAATAATTGTGCCTCCCTACTTAAATTGCTGGCTGAGAATTATCGGTAGTCGGACAAAAGTACAGTTAACTGTGCAGACAAGGCAACAGTAAGGGTTTCGGCCTTGATTACATTTCTTAACATAGTCTTGTTTATAGCCTTTCTCATCAAGATGAAGTGTAACCTAATTTGCTATGGACGACCGGCGACCGACTCCCCAAAACGAAAACTTCCTACCTCACCATTAAGATAACTGCTCTCAAGCTCACTTTTTCACTAGCTTGACAAATTCTCGAAAACGTTGGCGTAATCTCTCGATATTAACTGATAATAACATTGGTATCGAGAACAAAGCGTTTAGTTATCTTCATTTAAGAGAGATTCTAAAATTTCAAGGGTTAATCCTCTCTCTTGTGCTTTTTGTCCAATAGTATCCATCGTTTTATATAATTTGTCCAGAGATTCTTTTCTAGATAAATTTGAAGATTGAACATAAAAAGAGATTTTTTTCTATATTTTTTGACGATCCTCTTCCGTTGCATTCCAATAAGTTTCAGCAACATCTAAAGGAACTTTGATTTTAATTTCTGTTTGATAGTTTGTCATAATTATATTTTCTTAGTTTAGTAGTAAAGAAATTTAGTCGAAATTAATAGCTTCCCTTCAGCCAGCGTTACAGTCTAGAAGTTTCAGTTACTCTAGCGCATTGTTAAACCGATTGTCAAGTTTAGTTACTCTCAATTTAAGATCTGTAATTTACTTTGGTTGCGAAAAACCAGTGCCGCTAGTGTAAGTATTCTCCAGCGCCGGGGCTAAATCTAGAGATGACATTGGGGGGAAGGCTAATACAGGAACGGTAAATAAATTGGGTTGAGTTGTTTGCTATGATTAGGGGTAATTATTAACACTTCTTAAAGAGCGAGTGGGAAAATGACTGACAGGGGGACAAGCCAGCTGAAAAGCTTATGTAGCATGGAATACAGACACAGACTCCAAAAAAAGATAAGTCATATTTACCATATATGACCTAAATAACGAAAATGATAAGTGAACTATACCAGAAAGTGTTAGAAAATGAACTGGGGCGAGCCAGATATCTACTGTTGTTAATGGTAGTTGGAACCTTGCAAATATTGAAGCAAGCAAAGTTAGAGATATTAGCTGAAGCCTTACCAATACCAATCCTGTTTGAGAGTCGGAGAAAAAAACTAAAAAGATTTTTAAAGCTGGAAATTCTGGCTCTTCGTTACCCTTTATGCTAAATCAACATACAAGATGCCAAGATAACATACTTCTAACCCAAAAATTCCGAAAGTTTCTAAAGCCATAGCCTCTCCGTTTTAT
>NZ_SFBZ01000005.1:0-16498 GCF_007095495.1 Microcystis sp. M_QC_C_20170808_M9Col
CGCACCCTACAAGATCGCACTGAAACAGTCCAGTAGAGTGTGTTAGCGTTAGCGTAACGCACGAATTTTGAACATTAGATAAGGTGCGTTACATTTCATTAACGCACCCTACCAGAGCGGCGATCGCACTACAATATCGGCGATCGCACTGTCTAACGAATTCGTTCACCGGGCGCGCCCCTGTAACCGTGAACTACAGACGCGACGTGGGGCGCTCTCCGGTGCAATAGATGTTAGGCCGGAATGGAAAAGAAAGAGCTTATCTAGACTCTTTTCGCTTCGACATAAAATCAATTAGCTCCTTGACAGCATTATCTGCCATTGCATCAGTTGCTACATCTGCCGCCCTGATCCTTCGTACCTCGACTCCTTCGTGTGTGAGAGGTACTAACCGTTTATCCGCTTCAGCAGGCGTTTCTTTATGGAAAGAATCACCATCAACCTCAACAACAAATGTTAACCCTTTGAAGATTACGACGAAATCAGGTTCTAGCCTCCTGTTATACCCGTTAACGATTCTCACAAAAACGGGAAGGGGAGCCACTGCAAGCTTGGCTCGTGTCATCGCCTCAAAAAGTACAATTTCTGCTTTTGATCGAAATAAAAGCCCGCGATGCTCTTTTGAGGCTATATTGTCGCTCCGCACTCTGCCCTGATTAGTCACGCCCTCGCCTTTGATAAATCGTAAAGCCTCCTCTCGCCAGCCCTCGTTGGCAAAACTGACTTTGGGGAAAATAATAACTTTTTTCAGATCATCTACAGGTGTTGAGATGAAGAAGCTTTTTCCTACGTCGCAAATCGCTTCCTCTGTTTGCACTCTTTCATCGTCAGTAAGCGCCTGAAAAATATGAATAGGCACAGAGATGAACAGTAACCAGAAATCAATGCCCCAATCTGTCTCTGCTTGTTCAAATCTACTATCACCTTCTACGATCATCGTGAGAGCGCGGGCGTCACCGCGAATTTTTAGAGAAGTCGCCAATGATGCGAGAAAATCTTCAATTGGAAATGGGCGTTCAGGCATAACAGTAGAGGACATTTCGTTTGAAAATATTCATCTCACATTCAATGAGACGCTTTGAGAACTAATGAGGCCTAACTATATATTAGGCGGAAATTTTCCGTACATTACGCCAAATACACATTTTTTTAAGAATCTTTCCGTATATTACGCTCAAATGGAGCGATCGCGAGAAGTTTTCCGTATAATATTACGATAAGCGTGTTATGCCGATTAGCGTACTCTGTGATGAACCCTCCCCCACTGATTTGTTCAAAGTTTTCTCGTTGTGCGACTGTCAGATCAACTTTATCTCGCCTACATCTTCCCATGATTGATGTCCTCAGTTGAGCCTATCTATTGCCCTATTTTAGCTGTGTCAGTCCAGTAGCCTGTGTTAGCGTCAGCGTAACGCACGAATTTTGGACATTAGATAAGGTGCGTTACATTTCATTAACGCACCCTACAAGATCTATTGCCGATCGAGAATGAATCAGGAAGAGATCGCTAAAATAGTTTAAAAATCCGTCGAGAATTTCTAGGATAGAAGTAAAGACCATCCTTGCCTACTTTTTCTATGATCCTAGCCGCCGAAACTGGACTAAAAACCGCTACTCTAGACGTAAAAGGCATGAAATGCGCTGGCTGTGTTAGTGCCGTAGAACGACAACTCAGCCAAAATCAAGGGGTAAAATCGGCCCAAGTTAATCTAATCACGGAAATTGCCGTGATTGAATACCAACCAGATGCGATCGCACCAGAGCAGTTAGCCGCAAAATTAACCGCGATTGGATTCCCCACCCAACCGCGCAGCTCATCGACTCCCCTTTCTCAACAAAATCAACGTCGGCAAAACCAACAAAAAGAACGGCAACAACAATTATACCGATTAGCGATCGCTTGTTGTTTACTGGTTTTTTCCCTGATTGGTCACTTACACCACATCGGGGGACCAGAAATCCCCATCCTTCAAAGTATTGCTTTTCACTGGACTTTAGCCACCCTAGCCATTTTATTCCCCGGCCGCGATATTTTCATCGATGGTTGGCGGGGATTACGGCACGGGATGCCAAATATGAACACTCTCGTTAGTTTAGGCACAGGTAGCGCCTATATAGCCAGTTGTTTGGCTCTTATCTTCCCTAATCTCGGTCTAGAGTGCTTTTTCGATGAACCGGTCATGCTGTTAGGTTTTATTCTCCTCGGACGGACTCTAGAAGCGCATTCCCGTCATCGTGCAGCCGCAGACTTAGAAGCGCTTACTTCCCTACAACCGGCAGTGGCTCACCTGATTGGTAGTACAGATGACCGTGTGGGCGTGGCCATTCCCGTGGAACAGCTGCGCGTCGGGGAATGGGTGCGCGTCTTACCCGGAGAAAAAATTCCCGTGGATGGGGAGATTATTCAGGGAAGAACCACGGTAGATGAAGCTTTATTAACGGGGGAATCGCTGCCGGTGGTCAAGGAAATGGGAGATCTAGTCATTGCTGGCAGTTTCAATCTCTCTGGTGCGATTGCGGTGCAAACTCGTCAGGTGGGGACTGATACCACCCTAGCTAAGATTATCGCAGCCGTGGAATCAGCCCAAACTCGCAAGGCCCCAGTACAGAAGATAGCGGACCGGGTAGCGGGTTATTTTGCCTACGGAGTCATGATAATTGCCCTAATTGTGCTGCTCTTTTGGTATTTTTGGGGAACTAGGCTCTTTCCAGAGGTGTTAGGGTCAACCACAGGACACCACGAGATGATTCAACCCACTTCTCCCCTACTTTTGTCCCTAAAATTAGCGATTTCCGTGCTTGTGGTCGCTTGTCCCTGCGCTCTCGGTTTAGCCACACCGACGGCCCTACTGGTGGGAACCAGTTTAGCAGCCGAACGGGGCATTTTAATTAAAGGGGGTGATGTTTTGGAAACCGTCTCGCAACTGCAAACGGTGGTTTTTGACAAAACGGGAACCCTTAGCCAAGGTCATCCGGAAATTACCGATTGTTTGAGTTTTTCTATCCTTAATCCCCTGGAAATTCAACAATTAGCGGCAGTAGTGGAGAGTGGTACTAATCATCCTCTCGCTCGGGCGATTTTAGACGCGGTTACTCCCCCTACTAACCTGACGGGGGAAGATTTTCAAACTGTGGCCGGATTGGGAGTTTCTGCAAGGGTGCAGGGGTCGAAAATTGTTCTGGGAAATCGGCAATGGTTAGCCCAGAACGGCATTAAAATCGATGAAACTATCTGGGGGATTCAAGAGCTTTTACAAGCGGGTAAAACGGTGATTTATCTGGGGATGGAAGAACAATTACTCGGCGCGATCGCTTTTCAGGATCGATTACGTCCCGATGCTCAAACAACCGTGAATCAGTTACAAAAACTCGGTTTAGAGGTGATTTTACTCAGTGGTGATCGCCAAGAAGTGGTGACAGCGATCGCTAATAGTTTGGGTATTAGCCAATTTTATGCCGAAGTTGCCCCCACCGAAAAATCCGCCTTAATTGCCGACCTACAGACAAAAGAGGGCAAAATCGTGGCTATGGTCGGGGATGGTATCAATGACGCTCCTGCACTAGGACAGGCTAACATCGGTATTGCTCTGGCCGGTGGCACGGAAGTGGCCATAAAAACGGCTGGGATCGTTTTAATTAGCGATCGCCTGGAGGATGTGGTGCAATCTCTGCATTTAAGTCTGGCCACATGGCAAAAAATCCGACAAAATCTTTTTTGGGCTTTGGGTTATAATACCTTTGCTATTCCCATTGCCGGTGGTTTATTACTGCCCCGTTGGGGTCTAGCCTTCAGTCCGGCCCTAGCAGCAGCTTTAATGGCTTTTAGTTCGGTTATGGTAGTGAGTAATTCCTTGCTTTTACGTCGTCAATTTCCCCCGCTCAAATCGACCCAGGAAGGCAAAAATTAAAGCAATTACCGATTTTTTCTCGATCAATCTATCAAGCACCAAAAAGAGCGGCTCTCTTATTCTTTGTGTGATAAGTTTCACTGATACAGGAGCGATCAATCTCTGTGTCCTCTGTGTCTTTGTGGTTCGTTACCTAAGAGAGCCAAGATGGTATTTTGTCCCCGTCTTTGTCAGTTGACGGAGACAGGAACAAATCGGGTTAAGCGGTAATTCTGGTCAGGGATTGGCCTTGATAATTTTTGGTAATAATCTGGTGAATAGATTGGAAAAATTGCCGACAACGATTATTAGTTCTCAGGGGCAATTCATGATTTTTTACCAATAAATCGATCTGAAGTTCCGAGCTAGTGGGAGGATGAATAAATAATTCCACTTTCACTAACTGGGGAAAGAGAGCATCGTTAGGAACTTCCGATAAAAGCAAGACATCGGGCCGGCGCTTGATGATTTCAAATTCACCCAAACTTAGGATATCATCGTATAAAAACCCGGTCTGATGGGGAGAAATTCCGACAAAATAAGAACAGGAATAGCGAGCCATGGCAGGGAAAAGATGATAGATTGGTCACGGTTAATCGGTCAAAATCAGGCCATTGAACTACTACAAAGAGCGCTTGAAATCAATTCGATCGCTCCCGCTTACTTATTCGCCGGCGCTAAGGGGATTGGACGCAATCTGGCCGCAAAATGTTTCTGTCAAGACTTGTTAACTAGAGATCGATCGCCGGAAGCAAGGGAATTAATCCTGAAACGCTTTCTGGGGGGCAATCATCCCGATTTACTCTGGATTGAACCCACTTATCAACACCAAGGCAAACTGCTCACCGCAAAAGAAGCACAGGAAAGCAATCTCAAGCGTAAAGCCCCCCCGCAAATCCGCATCGAGCAAATTCGCGAGATTACTAACTTTTTAAGTCGTCCTCCCCTGGAATCGTCCCGCTCTGTGGTAGTGATCGAGCAAGCAGACACCATGACGGAATCGGCGGCAAATGCCCTCTTAAAAACGCTTGAGGAACCGGGAAAAGCCACTTTAATCCTGATTGCTCCCAGTCCCTCCTCTTTACTACCTACTCTCGTTTCTCGCTGTCAACACATCCCTTTTCAGCGTCTTTCGGAAGAAAATCTCGCTCAAGTCCTCCGCTCTAACGGACAAGCTCGCGTTCTCAATTATCCGGCAATTCTCGGTTTAGCCCAAGGTAGCCCCGGAGAAGCGATCGCCGCTTTAGAGTTTCTCGACAGTCTCCCCCAAGATTTACCGCGATCTTTGAGCAAATTTCCCCTAAAACTCTCCCAAGCACTGGAATTAGCCAAAATTATCGCCCAAACTCTTGACACGGAAACCCAATTATGGTATGTGAGTTATCTTCAGTATGAGGATTGGCAACGACGACGAGAGCGATCGATTTTAGAAATCTTGGAAAAAACCCGCCGGCAGCTGTTAGCCTACGTTCAACCCCGTTTAGTCTGGGAATGCACTTTCTTGGCATTGGCCAAACTATCCACCGCCCAAAAGTCTTAAAATTGTTATATTTATCGATCGAGTGGGGAGAAAGACCTTGAAAATCAAATCCTTAGTTTTGCTGATTCTGTTAACCTTGACTACGGTTTTAGGTGCTTGTCAGGGAGGAAAAGAAGCCGAAGAACCGAAAACCGTCCCTACCACGGTAGAATCCCCCCAAAAAGACGAAGATAGCGATAAAGACGGGGAAAAGCAGCAAAAAGACGGTGATAATCAACGGGATAAAAAAGACGATGACGATGACGATGACGACTAATTGTAAAAATCAAAAAATTATTGTTAGGGTTAGGAGTCAGTAGCCAGTAGTCAGTAGTCAGGAGAATTAAGAATGAGAATAATAATCAATTAAATGGTCTATTTACAGATTTTATGCCATTTAATCCTTATTTTTGTCGTTTTTGAACCCTTAACTAGGGTTTGCGGCAAAAAGTACGGGCGAAGCATTCGGTTAGAAAATCTACGGTTTCACCGATAGGTGATTGTCCGAATGCTTCGCCCCTACAGGACGCGGGCCGATGAAGACGCAAGGTTTTGAACGACGATTCTCTCAAAATCTTGCACCTGTTTCGCGAAAAAAGCCACAAAACTCTTACCTTGCCTACATTTCACATTTATTCAGCAAACCCTAACTAGGATAAAAAAATCGGGTGAGCTTTAACCCACCCGATCGCCTATAGATTGAAATCAACCTATAACTGTGGTACAAACTGTTCTTTTTCGGGAACGTAGGCGTATTCAGCCACAATTTGCCGGAATTCTTCCCCATTGATCGTTTCTTTTTCGATCAGCAGATCCACCACTCGATCGATCACTTCGCGATGATCGCGGACAATTTGTCGAGAAATTTCATGGCAGTGTTCCACGATCGATCGCACCTGATCATCGATGCGAGTAGCGACCTTCTCAGAATACTCGGAACGAGTCATCAAACCGCCACCGAGGAACACTTCACCCCCTTGACTTTCTAGGGACAAAGGACCCAAATCGCTCATCCCGAAACGAGTCACCATCTGACGCGCCATATCAGAGACTTGCTGTAAATCACCACCGGCACCGGTAGTCACCTCATCATAGCCGAAGATTTCTTCCTCAGCCGCCCGACCACCTAAAGCACCGGAAATCCGGGCCATTAACTGCGCTTTCGTGGTTAAACCCTGTTCTTCGTTGGGAGTGAACCAAGTTAAACCCTGGGCCTGTCCCCGGGGAATCAGAGTCACTTTCTGGACGGGATCGTGATCTTTTAAGAGCGTACCCACGATCGCATGGCCCACTTCATGGTAAGCGATTAAGCGCTTGCTCTTGCTATCGACTAAAGGAGTACCTTCCATACCGGCGATAACGCGATCTACCGCGTCATCTATCTCTAGGAGGGTAATGGCATCTTTGCGACGACGGGCGGTTAAAATTGCCGCTTCGTTCAGTAAATTGGCTAAATCTGCTCCACTGAACCCCGGAGTGCGACGGGCGATCGCTTCGATGGAAACGTCGTTAGCCAGCTTTTTATTGCGGGCATGAACGTCTAAAATCTCTAAACGACCTTTAAAATCGGGCGCATCCACGGTTACTTGCCGATCAAAACGGCCCGGACGCATGAGAGCGGAATCGAGAACATCGGGGCGGTTAGTGGCGGCAATGATGATAATTCCCGTATTCCCCTCGAAACCGTCCATTTCTGTCAATAATTGGTTCAGGGTTTGTTCCCGTTCATCGTTACCGCCACCGATACCGGCACCCCGTTGACGACCTACTGCGTCAATTTCATCGATAAAGATCAAACAGGGAGCATTTTCCTTGGCTTTTTTGAACAAATCGCGCACGCGAGAAGCACCGACACCGACAAACATTTCCACAAATTCCGAACCGGAAATGCTGAAGAAAGGTACACCCGCTTCACCGGCGATCGCTTTGGCTAACAGGGTTTTACCCGTACCGGGAGGGCCAACTAACAGGACTCCTTTGGGGATTTTGGCACCGACGGCGGTAAATTTCTCCGGTTGTTTGAGGAAAGTGACGACTTCCTGTAATTCTTCCTTCGCTTCGTCAATTCCCGCCACATCATCAAAGGTGATGCCGGTTTTCGCTTCCATCTGGAAACGGGCTTTTGATTTACCAAAACTCATCGCTTGACCCGGACCGCCTGGGATATTATTAGAACGGCGGAACAGGAAAAAGAGAGCGGCAATCAGCAAAAAGGGGAAAAGTAGATTACCGAGGAATCCCCACCAAGCGCCGTCATTCCGCATCGGGTGAGCATCGAAACTAATTTTAGAATCGCGTAAACGGGCGATCAAATCCGGGGAATTGGCCGGTAAATCGACCCGTAGGCGTTGTACTCGGTTTTCTAGTTCTGGATCTAGGGCCTGTACGATCGCGGTTCTGCCACCTTCGTAGAGATCGACGCTGACAACCCTACCACTGTCTAGGTATTCTAGAAAGCGTCCGTAGGTCATGCGGGTAGTGGCGGTGTTATTGCCGATATTACTGGTGGCCGTGGCAAAAGTGCCTTGCCAGAGGAAAAAACCGACCACGAGGGCGGGCAATGTCCACAGTAAAATCGTTTTCCAGGATAGTTTCATGTTTGTTTAGTGGTTCTAGGATAAAGATTTTTGCTTAACTCATTTAGCTGTTTTTGTCAAGGATTTTACGTTATTTTTTCGAGATTAATCCCCGCAGCCAATTAAATCTTAACTAAATGTAACGTAATTCTCATAATTCTGACAAGAATGGTGACGAGAGATTTTTTTTAGTTCATTTGTTCTAGCAAGAGTCTCATGGTTTCTGGGATAAGCTGTACTGAATTTAAACTGCCTAGAAGTATATACTATATCTATTGATACGAAAATCATCCCCAAAATCCTAGAATTGCTTCTTTTTCCCATATTTGATAATTTTGCTAGATGTAACCAATTAAAGATAGAGTTAGTATCTCAACAAAATTTTTACCCTGATTTGACCTTTATTCACGAGCCAACAGGAGCTAAGTTGGCTGTGGATAGAGATTACTATTGATGAGGAGAGTGTTTAGTGAAGTTAACGCCACTTGTGCCACCGATTAAGTGTCAAGGAATTAAAACTAAATTGGTAAAAGATGTTAAAAATATTGTGTCTGATCTTAGCTTTGGGCGTTGGATAGAACCCTTTTCTGGATCGGGGGTGGTGGCTTTTAATATTAATCCCAAAAAGGCTTTACTTGCGGACACAAATACCCATATTATCCAGTTTTATAATAATCTAAAAAATCAAGTTATTACCAGTAAAACTGTTAAGCTTTTTTTGCAAGAAAATGGTCAAGTTCTTAAGGAGCAGGGAGAAAGTTATTATTATCAAGTACGAGAAAGATTTAATCAATCTCCTAATTCTCTAGATTTTTTATTTCTCAATCGCTCCTGTTTTAATGGCGTGATGAGATTCAATCGTAAGGGACAGTTTAACGTACCTTACTGTCATAAATCAGAACGATTTTCTCAAGCATATATTACCAAAATAGTCAATCAAGTTATTGCCCTAGAAAATATTCTTATTAAAACTGATTATAATTTTCAAGTTGCTGACTTTCGAGAGACTTTATCTGATTGGCAAAAAACAGACTTGATCTATCTCGATCCTCCTTATTTAGGGAGACACGTCGATTATTTTAACTCTTGGTCTGAAGAGGATGAAGATTGTTTGGTGACTATTTTAAAGGATATTGCTTGTCGGTTTATTTTGTCCACTTGGCACAGTAATCAGTTTAGAAGCAATCCTTTAATTAAAAAAAATTGGAGTGCTGATAAGTTTTATATCTATACTAAACAGCATTTTTATCATGTGGGTTCCACAGAAAAATTGCGTCATCCGATCACCGAAGCGCTCATTACTAACTTTAAAATTCCCTTGTTGCCAGAGCGAGGAACTGATTTGCAACAACTGTCATTATTCCCATCGACAGCAGAAAATGAGGGAGTGAGAACAGTCTAGAAGATGCCTAGTTGCTAATTCTCACTCCTTACTATTTATCCTTGGCTTTGGCGTAGATGGTCATTAATTTGGCGTTTGCGCTTTTCTTCGGGGGCAGTGCTAGTAATTTCGCCAAAATCTTCGCTACTCATGGAAAGATGGGACATTATCTTTCTTTTGCGCTCTTTAGCAGTTAATTCCGGTGAAGGAGTTACTGGAGGCGGCGCTGCCACGGGTTCCGCTGCCACCGGAGGAGTTTCCACAATTGGCAGCGGTTTTTTGGGAATATAGTCAGCACCAGTGGTACTTCTGGAGAGATGATCGAGAATGCGCCGTTTGCGATCGTCAGTAGCCATAAAAATCTTTGCCAATCTAGTTTAAAGTTTTGTAACTATCACCTATTGTCAAACATCCCTATCCCCTTGAGAAGTCAAGGGAGACTTTATCTTGAGGGATTGAAGACATATATAGCGTTTTTCAGTCTGCTGAGGTACAAAAGTTATGGGTTTTAGGCAAAAGGCAAGAGGCAAAAGTCAAAAGGGAAGAAAAATATGTGTACCTCACTAGCTTAGGAAACGCTATAATAACCTGCGATCGCATTTATCTGGTCGTGGAACTGGAGGTCTTCTCGCCCAAGGTGATAAGATAAAAAACTAAGTCTTTGAAAATATGACAAAGGATTTATCTATCATGACACCCTCTTTAGCTAACTTTCTCTGGAGCCTTGTTTTAGGTGCGGTTATCGTCCTGATCCCTGCCACTATCGGTTTGATTTTCATCAGTCAATACGACAAGATCAAACGGACTTAATTTAATCTAACTCTAAAATGCCTAGACCGATTCCTCTGGGCATTTTAGCTAATTTTGGAACTGGCAAGAGCGATCGCACCGACTACCCTATATCCCTCTGTTTGTAAAACCTGCACAGCCTCCTCAATCGTGGTTCCCGTGGTATAAATATCATCAATTAAGAGAATCGGCACTGATTTCGGTAAATTTTTCCCCAGTTGAAAAGCCGCTTGCATCGTCTTTTTTCTCTCCTCGGCTGCCAGACTAAATAAAGCTGCCGTGTTCTTAATCCGAATTAATCCGCGACTAGCCAGAGGATAACCGGTTAAACGACAAAAACCCTCGGCAATGACTTCTGCTTGATTAAAACCCCTTTCCCTTAACCTTTCTGGGTGGAGAGGGATAGGAATCACCGTCAAACGTTTATCGGTGAGGGGAGGACGAAGGAGCCAAGTTTCCCCCATGCAACTGCCTAGCAAAGAGCCGAGAGCGGGATGGCGATCATATTTCATTTTAGCGATCGCCTGTTTTAATTTACCTTCATAGCGTCCCCAGATAAACAGGGGAATAGAACCGTGCCAGAGAAAAAGCGGGTTATTCTGACGATATGCCTGTAATTGTCGCCCACAATCACGGCAAAGCTCTCGCTCGCTCTGCCGTTGACAAAGAGGACAGGGAGACTTAAGAAATAAAGCGAGAAAAGGTTCGAGCATGGGAAGCAAAAGTTTTAGCTAGATCCTGACTTCCATCGTCAAAAACGGTCAAATAACGGGGATTACTCCGCTCTATCGAAAGACTAATTCCTTGCGCTCCTTCGGACTCTATATCTTGTAGATAACCCCCCTGATGCTGTTGTGCTTCCTCAAAAGAAGCAAAGGGACCAAAATAGTAAATACAGTGGGGGGAAAGGGAGGTAATTTTCAGCCACCAAGGTGTATTATCGTCAGAAATTTTATTTGTCTCCAAGAAAGATAAAATCATGTTCTGGTAGTGATAGGGGACAGGGATTGCAGGAATCAAGGACAGGTTTTTAGGAACTTTGCCCCCATAATTCCGATTTGCGGGCCAAAAAATCGAGCTTTTGGCCAAAGAGAGTCTTTTTATCGTATTAGAATAACAAGGGGATCGGTCGCCAAATCGAAAGAGATTCTAAAAATTCCCTTCAGCCAAGGGGAAGCGGATCGAGATAGGATAGTAAAAAGTTTTTTTTTAGAAAGCTAAGGGGATCAGATAACTATGAGCCAGATCACAGACACGGATAAGAGTCTTGAGGCGATGAAGAATTTTGCCGAACAGTACGCTAGACGTACAAATACTTATTTCTGTAGCGATCTCTCGGTGACAGCCGTAGTAATTGAGGGATTAGCGCGTCATAAGGACGAATTAGGCGCTCCTTTATGTCCCTGTCGTCACTACGAAGACAAAGAAGCGGAGGTAAAAAATACTTTCTGGAATTGTCCCTGTGTACCGATGCGGGAACGGAAAGAATGTCACTGTATGCTATTTATTACCCCCGATAACGAGTTTGCTGGGGAAGAACAGATAATTTCCCTCGACTATATCCAAGAAGTCCGCGAATCGATGAAGGGGCATTAGTTTAGGGTAATGACAGCCACCGCTTTTGGCCAAGGAATCGACGAATTTAATCGCCAGCAATTCTATGCTTGTCATGATACCCTAGAGGCTTTGTGGATGGAGTCCACAGAGCCTGAAAAAACCTTTTATCAAGGCATTTTGCAGATTGCTGTCGCTTGTTACCATCTGGAAAATAATAACTGGCGCGGGGCGGTAATTCTTTTGGGAGAAGGGGTTAGACGTTTGCAACACTATCAACCCGATTACGAGGGGATCAACGTGACGCACTTGGTTGGGGAGAGTTTGGATCTATTAAACTTTTTACAGAATCTCGATCCCCAAGCTTTACCGACAGTGCTAGAAGCGATGAAAAACAATCAGGAACATCCTCATCCCCACCTTGATCGATCTATCTGTTCTCTGCCGAAAATCCTCAAAAGTCATCCCGTTCTCTAAAAAGCTAGATTAGTTAGTCAATACAATTACGTCTATAGGTGAGATTTCTATGAGAGCAAGATACGCAAAAATCAGAGGATGGCTAGTTTCCCTCGTTTCTGCTGGCTTAATCATGGGATTGGGCAATTCTCCCCTAGTCAAAGCACAGCAGAACATTGTACCAGGTAATGCCATGACAGTGCGATCGGATATTCAGGAGGCGAACTCAAAAACGGGGGTAATTACTGCTCGGGGTAACGTACAAGTGTTCTATCCTGCCCGCAAAATGCAGGCCACTTCCGCTCAAGCTCAGTATTTTAGCCGCGAACGTCGTTTAGTGATGACGGGTAACGTTTACGTTTTGCAGGAAGGCAACAGTATCCGCGCCGAAACGATGACTTATCTTGTCGATGAGGGCAGATTTATCGCTACTCCCCAAACCAGTCAGCAGGTGGAGTCAATTTATTTAGTCAAAGATAACGAAACTTCCCCCCAACCGGCTGCTTCTCCGACACCCGCACCCATACCTTCCCCTTCCCTCCCCGCTGCCCCAATTATTAACCCGCAGTGATAGTCAGGACTCAGGAGTCAGGAGTCAGGAGTCAGGAGTCAGGAGTCAGGAGTCAGGAATCAGGAGACAGGAGATTATTTTTATTTATTCTTCCCACACCCTACACCCTACACCCCACACCCCACACCCTACACCCCACACCCCACACCCCACACCCCACACCCCACACCCTACACCCCACCCCCCCACTTCCCCACACCCCACACCCCACACCCCACACCCCAACACCGGATAAAGATGACTTTAGTATTAGAAAATATCCATAAATCCTACGGTAAAAGGCTCGTGGTTAACCGGGTGAGTATTACTGTTGCCCCGGGGGAAATTGTCGGGTTATTGGGGCCAAATGGTGCGGGGAAAACCACAACTTTTTATATCGCCACGGGATTAATTAAACCGAATCAAGGGCGCGTTTGGCTCGATCAAAAAGAAATTACCAAATTACCCCTTAATCAAAGGGCGCGTCTGGGTATTGGCTATCTGACGCAGCAGGCCAGTATTTTTCGTTATTTAACTGTATCAGAAAATATTCAGTTAGCCCTAGAACAGTCGGGGGTTCCCTTTTCCCAACGGGCAAATCGTCTCTATGATTTATTAAAAGAATTTCGCCTCGATAAGATTGTTCGCACTAAAGGAGCCTACGTTTCCGGAGGAGAAAGAAGGAGGACAGAATTAGCTCGCGCTTTAGCGGTGGGAGTCAACGGACCGAGATTTTTATTATTAGATGAACCTTTCGCCGGGGTGGATCCGATCGCCGTGTCCGAGATTCAAGCGATGATTGCTGGTTTAAGGGAGCGTCAGATGGGAATTTTAATTACCGATCACAATGTGCGAGAAACTTTGGCTATCACTAATCGGGCTTATATTATGCGCGAAGGGCAGATTTTAGCGGCGGGAAGTGGCGAAGAACTTTATAATAATCCTCTGGTGCGTCAGTATTATTTGGGTGATAATTTTTTCCGATAATTGTTATTAATAAAAATCGCTGCATTATATCATGAAAGTTGGCAATTGGCAAGGAAATTTAAGTAGAATACCCGGATTTAGCATCTTAGACCGCTATATTTTTGTCGAGTTATTATTGCCCTTTTTATTTGGTATGGGTTTATTCACTTCTTTGGGAGTGGCGATCGGTACTCTATTTGATTTAGTGCGACGGATTACTGAATCGGGTTTACCTTTTACTTTGGCCTTAAAAATTCTCTTATTAAAAATGCCAGAGTTTATCGTTTTAGCCTTTCCGATGTCGATACTTTTAGCGGCTTTAATGGCCTACAGTCGTTTAGCCAGTGATAGCGAATTAATTGCTTTGAAAAGTATTGGAATTAGTGTTTATCGCCTAATAATTCCCGCCATTGTGCTAAGTTTAATAGTGACGGGATTAACCTACGTTTTTAACGATTATGTGGCTCCGGCTGCCAGTTATGAAGCTAATGCTACCATGACCAAAGCCCTGCGACCAAATCGCAAATCTTTTATTGAAGATAATATTATTTATCCTGAATACGGCAAAGTGCGGCAGCCAGATGGAGGGCAACCCCAAACGGTATTAAGAAGGTTATTTTATGCCGAAAGATTTAACGGTCAAGAGATGCTAGGTTTAACCATTCTCGATCGCACCCAGCCGGAAGTTAATCAAATTATTACCTCAGAATCAGCTTCTTGGAATATTGAAAAAAATATTTGGGATTTTTATAACGGCACAATTTATCTAATTGATCCTAAGGGTTCCTATCGTAATATTGTCCGCTTTCAACATCAACAATTAGCCCTACCGCGTACCCCTTTAGATTTAGCTTTTCGGGCGCGAGATGGTTCAGAAATGACCCTAAGACAAGCGCGGGAATACCTAGAAATACTGCAATTAAGCGGCAATCCTACCAAAATTAGAAAATTGCAGGTTCAAATCGAGCAGAAAATATCTTTACCCTTTGTTTGTTTAGTTTTTGGGATGATTGGGGCAGCCTTGGGATTACGTCCCCAAAATTCTAATAAAGCCACCAGTTTCGGTATTTGTATTGTCCTAATTTTCTCCTATTATCTCCTATCTTTTGTCACCAGTTCCTTAGGCATTGGCGGAGTTTTAACCCCCTTGATGGCCGCTTGGTTGCCCAACATTTTAGGATTAACTGCTGGGGGAATTTTGTTACTTCAATCGGCTAAGTAATCGAGGGTTAGCGGTGGGAATAAAAATTGATAATCATCAAATTTCTAGGGCTAATTTGTATAAACGACTGCGGGATAAATTAGTAACCTGTGCTAATTGTCTGCTGGCTTGCGATCGATTAACTCCTCCTTCGATAATTTGTTTTAATTCCCGTTTTAATTCCTCATCGGATAATTGGATATTATCGGCCTGATTGTTGCCCATAACTACGATCGTAAATTCCCCTTTAGGAGTTTTATTCTCCTGATATAAATTAATCGCCTCGGCGATAGTTCCTCGCCAAATTTCTTCGTAAAGCTTGGTTAATTCCCGACCTAAAACTATCTTTCTCGTTGATCCGAAAGTTGCGCGTAAATCCTCCAAAGTCTTAATAAGTTTGTGAGGTGCTTCATAAAAAACCATCGTTCTTGTTTCGGTTTTTAAACTCTCTAAGCGCTCTTGTTTCAGCTTTTCCTTACCCGGAAGAAATCCTTCAAAACAGAATCTTTCCGTGGGTAATCCCGACACCGCTAAAGCAGTAATTACCGCGGTTACTCCGGGGATGGGAACCACTTCGATATTAGCTTCTATACAAGCTTTAATTAACTCATAACCCGGGTCAGAAATTCCAGGCATTCCCGCATCAGTAACCAAGGCGATATCCTGACCTTGGCTGAGAATATTTAATAACTCATCGAGACGGGAAAGACGATTATGTTCGTGGTAACTAATTTGAGGGGTCAGAATATCAAAATGCTGCAATAATTTGCCAGTGTGTCTGGTATCTTCGGCAGCAATTAGAGTGACTTTTTGGAGAGTTGCCAGGGCTCGGAAAGTCAGATCGTCTAAATTGCCGATCGGCGTTCCCACCACATATAATTTACCGATATTATTCATAAATTAGCTAAAAATAGGCTATTTAGTCGTATTTTCAGTGATCAGTAAACGGTAAACAGTAGGCTGATAACCGATCACCGATCACTGATCAGACTGTCCACTAAAAACTCATAAGTAGGGAGGCACAATTATTTGTAGGATAGGTTAGCGGTAGCGTAACATGAGCGGGCGTTGGGTTTCATGCTTCAACCCAACCTACGTTCATCTTATATTTAATTCCACCCACCCACTTATCTGATCACTGATAACTGATAACTGATAACTGATAACTGATAACTGACGACTGAAGACCGATCGCTTTTCTCTGTTCAGGGATCGCCCAAATAGGGTAAAGTAGGTCAAGGTATGATCACCCCTGTTATTGAATTAATCTAGTCTAAGGAGAACGTCTTAGTAATGTTAACCCTAAAAATCGCCGTTTATATCGTTGTTTCCTTCTTTGTCTTACTTTTTATCTTTGGCTTCCTTTCCGGCGATCCTACCCGTAACCCCGGACGCAAAGACTTTGAGTAGAAGACAATTAACAAACTGGTTCTAGGGTAGAGGCACAGGGAACAAGTTATTAAACTTTCCCTGTCTCCCTAGAAATAATGATCATGGTAGTATCATCGGAAATTTTGGGTCTGAAACCCCGCCGTTCTAGGTTGGCTTTACGTTAGAATTAAAAGGCCAGTCTCGAAAACCAAGTGGACGGCGCAGCACCTTGAAAACTCGGCTTAGGG
>NZ_SFBZ01000050.1:0-2611 GCF_007095495.1 Microcystis sp. M_QC_C_20170808_M9Col
GGAAAAACAGCTTTAACCCTTAAATTAGTTTCAGAAATTGCCCCACAATTTGATTATATTATTTATCGCAGTCTGGAAAATATTCCTCAATTAATCGCTCTCAAGGATGATCTAAAACAGTTTTTCAGCCAATCTCTATCAACCCCCTTACCTGATATAATAGATTATCTAAGCTCCTATCGTTGTTTAATTATTCTTGATGATGTGCAGAATATTTTTAAACCGGGGGAATTAGCAGGTAAATATTTAAGCGACTGTCAGGATTATCATAAATTTTTTCAGCAAATTGCTACCACATCTCATCAAAGTTGTTTGATTTTAATTAGTTGGGAACTTCCCAGAGATTTTGTCACCTTAAAATCCGATAAAATTAAAACTTTATACCTGCAAGGTTTAACAACAGAATTTGAAGAAATCTTCAAAGAATACGGTTTAAAAAATGAGGAGAAATGGACGAAACTGAGCGAACTTTATCAAGGTCATCCTAACTGGTTAAATATCATCTCCTCAACCATTATTGAACTATTTGATGGAGAAGTATCCTTATTTTTAGAACAAATGAAAAATGAAATTTATTTGGGGGATATGGAAGACTCGATCGAATGTCATTTACAGCGTTTATCCGCAACAGAAAAAAAGGTGATACACTGGTTAGCTAATCAAACTGAAGCGGTAGAAAAGTTTCCCAAAACTGCTAATCTTGACTTATCTACTTCTGAATTTTGGGCAACTATTCAGTCATTAATTAGACGCTGTTTACTGGATAAATTACCATCAGAAACCTCGTCCTATTTTCCTATTAATCCTGTGTTTAAATCCTATCTTAAAAGAAATCCTAACGATTAGGATTATCTCTTTAAAAATAGATGCGATCACATTTTATCTTTAACTATTTTGTAAGACTTGTAAGAATAAATTTGGCGATAAAATTTGTCTACGATGATAATGCTTTAGCGGCCAAATGTGTTTTTTATCTAAAGAAACTAGATAATCAGCACCTATTTCGTAAGCGGATGCCAAAAACATATTATCATTTGGATCAACCTGATCGAGTAGCGTTGCTTGATAAATGCCTTGAATTTTGATAGCAGTATAAAAAATAGCCGTTAAAATATCCTTAATATCATTTCTGTCAATATTTTTCACTAATAGTTTTTCAACCAATTCCTCCAATAATTGAGGAGAAATAACTAACTTAAATCTACCCTCCCGCCAATAACGAATAATTTGACAAGGCGCACTGTTAGGATTTTTACTTAACAAAGCTGAAAGAAAAACCGAAGTATCAAGAATAACAAGAGGTGAATCTTGAGCAAACATCATAGTAAATCAGATTCTTCTAAGTTTCCTGAAATTCTCACACAAGCGTCATCAAATTTTTGCCAAACTTCATGATAACAATTATTGGGCATATTTTGAACCTCATTTAATGTTTCCATAATCAAATCTTTGGCCTGTTTTCTATTTACATTTTCTTTTAAAACTTCTAAATGCTTGTGTAACTGTTCTAATAACCATTGTTTATCTTCAACCGAAAAATCTCGTAACTTTTGTTCCAGTTCAATAATTTGAGGGGATATCATAAAATTAACTCCTGACCAAGATTAGTTTAGTTTAATGATAACAAAAGCTTCAAATTTAAAGCTTTAACTAAAGATTACCTTGTTATAAATATAGTCATTTCAATTAAGATTGAGAATATCAATGCCAGAGTTCATAAGGGTTTAACTGGTCTAGAGTGTATCAGACTTATCTGAAATGACTATATCTGCTATCTCCACCTCAACCCGCAAAGAGTTTAAATGAATTATCCTATCAGATTCATAAGCTGTAAACAACCAGCGATCTCGCAGAGATCCGCTTTGCGGTGCGCCTTCTTTTTGAAACTGCTCAATATAAAGTCTTTCCTGCGAAATCAATAAATATTCCTGAAAAGTTGCAATGGTTCGATAAGCGGCAAACTTTTCTTCTCTGTCGTAACTTGCCGTTGCAGCAGACAAAACCTCAGCGATTAAAACAGGATTAATTAAAGTATCTTTGCGTCCTTCTGGATAAGTGAGAGGTTCAGACACTACCATAATATCAGGATAGGTAGCTATTTGACGCTCAGGTATCCATAAACGCTGATCGGTGACAAAAACGGCATAGGGTTGATTCTTTAGTCCAGTATATAAAGCCACTAATAAATTACTGATAATGCGGTTATGAGTCGGTGTCCCTCCTGTCATAGCAATAATTTTTCCATCCAGATATTCATGACGAGTTTGGGATTGTATTTCCCGCTCAAAATATTGACTAAGAGTATATTTTTCAGTGAGAGCGGTCATAATGATGATTGTTTGAGAATAAGCATTTTGCAGCGTTTTTCATTTGTACCCCAATTCTAACAACAAAAAAGCACCCCCTTGCGGGAGTGCCTTTTCGTTCAGACTAGAACTTAACCATTGATAGCAGGAGCAGTCAGAGCTACAGGAGCCTGTTCACCACTAGCCAAGTCTAAGGGGAAGTTGTGAGCATTGCGCTCGTGCATTACTTCCATCCCGATACCAGCGCGGTTTAACACATCGGCCCAAGTACCGATTACACGACCTTGAGAATCGAGAATCGACTG
>NZ_SFBZ01000051.1:0-5632 GCF_007095495.1 Microcystis sp. M_QC_C_20170808_M9Col
TTCGATTGTTCCCAATTGTTTTCGATCTAGAACGAGCTAATCAATTAAGTCTCTTGCCGGATAAGGATTTAGTCGATTTATGCCCCCTGATCGAATCATACCAAGTAACGAAGAGCCAAATTTCCCTAGAAACCGCCATCCCTCTTTAAACAATAAAGGCGAAAAATAACACTTAAGTAGCTGGGTTATAATTAAATTAAAAATGGATTTTAAGTTCGATCCCCCCTGCCCCCCTTGATAAGGTAGGGTTGATTCATGAATCAACCCTACCCTTGATAACGGGGGTGTCTGATAATTTTTAACGCCTACCTACTTAACTTAAAAGCTCCCAAAACGGAGACAGCTTATTGGCGTAGTCAATCGTACCAAACGAGACTATCGGCCTTAGAAGAAATTCGTCAAGAATATCATCAATATAAATATAAGTAGCTGGTTATAATTAAATTAAAAATGGATTTTAGGCTCGATCCCCCCTGCCCCCCTTGATAAGGGGGGTGCCGATAGGCGGGGGGATCTGACAACTTTTAACGCCTACCTACTTAATGCTGAACCAAGACTTCAAAGAGTTTATACAATAGCGAACGCAAAGGGAGACCCTTGCAACGCATTTCTAGAGGTTTTACCTCTTGCTTAACCGATCAGGAAACGGAGAAAGACCCTCCCTTGTGTAGTTCCAAACCCTTGCCTTTTGCCTCTCTCTTCCCCGACCGGCGACCGACTCCTAACCCCACCAACAAACTTTTTCAGCCAACCCGAGACACCTTTCGAGAAAAAATTTTTTTGCACAGGGAGTCCTTAAAATAGAAAAGGGAACACAAAACCAAATTGCTGGTATTTTTCCTCTGGGCATGGTCGCGCAGTTTATAGAATTTAGCTGGAATTTATGAATCATTTTCTGCATTCTTTCACTGTTTTTCCTGATTCTGCCCGAAAATCTCGCTCTTACTCCCTGGGTAAACTGCGACGACCCTTAATCTTCCTGTTTACCGTCGGTTGTCTGACTAGCGTGGTCGGTTATCGTTTCTATAATCAGCCGAAATTGGCCGTCGGGACTATTTCCCCCGTCACGATTATCGCCCCCGAAGATGCCCGTTTTCAAGACCAAGAAACCACCGCCCTCAAACGCCAAAAAATTCGGGCTGGACTGCTTCCCCGGCTGAAAAGAGATCCCCAAACCACCGCCCAGATCGAGCGATCGCTGCGAGACACTTTAGGGCAATTAAGTCAAATTAGCCCAATTTTGCGAAGAAATTCCATTTTAATGGGCAGAAATATTTCCAACGCCACAATGGAAACGCTGCTCACCTTTTCTGCCCCTCAATGGTCAACTCTACAGAGCCGCCTCAACTATGAAGAATCTTTTACAAACCTCTTGACAAAAGAGCAGGAATATGCTGTTAGCGAAATCCAAGCCTATCGTCAGCGCGTGACGAAGGGAAGCTTTGAGCAATTTATCGATCGATTAGGGCAATTACGGCAAATAAAGGAGCAAACCAGCCAAAATTATCGGCATTCCAGCTTAAATAAACTCAAATACGCCGATCTGATCACAGCGGCCCAAATGGGCGATCGAGAGTGGCAAAACCTAGAAAAAGCCCTCCTGCAAGCGGGTCGCCGGATTTTGGTGCAAGGCATTCCCCCGGGGATTTCCACCAGTCACCTACAGGATACCATCGCCGTGCAGATTAGCAGCGATCGCCTAACCAGTCGCCAGCAGTCTTTAGCCGAAAATATCCTTCTAGCGGCCCTGGAGGGAGAAGCGAACCTGATAGAAGATCGGGAGGCAACCAAAGAACAAGCCACTAAAGCGGTGGAAGCGGTAGATACGGTCATGTCTAGCGCTCAAACCGGTCAAATTATCGTTAAAGCAGGCGAAAAAATTACTCAAGCTCAGTTTGTTCTCATCGATGGTTTTGGTTTAAGCGAACGGGGCATTAACTGGATGGGTTTAGGGTCAACGGCAATCCTTGTCACCAGCGCGATCGGGACTTTTTGCCTCGTTGCCCAGCGTCTCCATCGGCCTCTGCGTCACCGGGATTTTCTTCTCTTGGGTTTACTAAGTTTTACCACACCGATCCTAGCGATCGCCAATATTACCTTTACCAATCTGGCAGCCGTGGGTTTATTAGTCAGCAGTTTCTACGGCCCGACTCTGGCCGTCACCCAGGTCCTCTTAACTGCCGGTCTTTCCCTATTCAGCAGCCAAGGTATCAGCGCCGATTTAATCGCCGGGACGATAGGGGGACTATTAGCGGCGATGATAGCGGCAAAATTGCGTTCCAGGGATGAATTATCGCTGCTAGGGATGGGAATCGGAGTCAGTCAAGGGGGTGTTTATCTGCTCACTTACCTAATCGTTAGCGCCACGGCCAGCACGATCATCTATACTCTACTACCCACGGCGCTCGTCTATGGTCTATCGGGAATAGCTTGGACGGTAATCGCCCTAGGATTATCCCCCTATTTGGAACGCTGTTTCGATGTGGTCACTCCCATTCGTCTGGTGGAGTTGTCCAATCCTAATTGTAGTTTGCTCAAACGTTTGGCCACGGAAGCGCCTGGTACTTTTCAACATACCCTTTTTGTCGCCTGTTTAGCTGAAGCGGCCGCCCGAAAACTGCACTGTAATGTGGAATTAATTCGCACGGGAACCCTTTATCACGATATCGGGAAAATGCACGATCCTCTCGGTTTTATTGAAAATCAAATGGGTGGCCCGAATAAACACGATGAAATTAACGATCCCTACGTCAGCGCCGAGATTATTAAAAAGCACGTTAGCGAAGGGTTAGTCATGGCCCGCAGACACGGTTTACCGCGAGTAGTCCGCGATTTTATTCCTGAACACCAAGGCAATCTCTTAATTTCCTATTTTTATCAGCAAGCTTTGCAAAAATACGCCCAAAATGGTCAAGAATTCGTCGATGAGGCGGCTTTTCGCTACGATGGTCCGATTCCCCAATCGCGAGAAACGGCGATCGTTATGTTAGCCGATAGTAGTGAGGCCGCTTTGCGATCGCTGAAGGAGGCCTCCCCAGAACAAGCCATGGATATGATCAAAAAGATTTTTCAGGCCCGATGGCGCGATCAACAATTAGTAGATAGTGGTATTCGTCAGGAGGAATTACCAATTATTGCCGAGGTTTTTGTGCAAGTTTGGCAACAATTCCACCATCAACGCATTGCCTACCCGAAAGCAGTTTTAGAAGTCTCCTCAGCCAAAAAAATATGAAAAAAGATACTTGGCTAAATCAGTTACAATTTCTCTACGAACAAGATGAACATCTCTGGTTGACTGAAACAATTAAACTTCTCAAGGAAAATCGTCTAGCTGATTTGGATATTCAACATTTAATCGAGGAGTTGGAGGCTTTGAGCAAACGGGATAAAAATCGAGTTGAGAGTTTTTTAAGACAGATAATTATTCATCTTTTGTTGTGGCAATATTGGCTGGAAGAATTTGAATTAAATCATCGGCATTGGCAAGGAGAAATAGCTACTTTTAGAGTGCATCTAAATGGATACTTAAGCACAAATTTAGAAAAATATCTCCTAGATAACCAAGAAAAAATCTATCAAGATGCCGTTTTTATTGTTGGTCAAAAAACTGAAATATCTCCTCACAATTTTCCTCTAAATTGTCCCTATTCCCTTGAACAAATGCTTGATAGGCATTGGTTGCCAGAGCGAAATTAGTTAAATCCCACAGCTAAAAACCAAGGATAATTACCAAAATGCTACTAATTACTCTCAACGAAAATACTTTATCTTTATCTCCGGGCAGTCAAGTTATTTTTCCCCATCAGACTTGGGAAGATTACGAAAGATTACTGAGTTTACGTCTCCAAAGGCTTATGTCTCCTTTACCAAGTCATGGCAAACGTATCAATCTTTTAAGTGATTTAGTAAAAATTATCCTCCGTCGTCAAGGTAAAGACTGGGAATGTTTTGATCCAATTACCTTGAAAATTACGGGGGAAGCGGGAGTAGAACCAGATAGTTGTTTTTATATTGATAATAGAGAGGCAATTTTAGGCAAAGAGAGAATTGATTTAACTGTTGATCCTCCTCCCGATTTAGCTATAGAAGTGGACTTTACTTCTCTGACTGATGTAGAGGCTTATCAATTGCTAAAAATACCCGAATTGTGGGTTTATCGTCGGGAAGAATTAAAAATATATCTGTTCAGAGAAGACGGTTATCAAGAAAGCGAAAATAGTCGTCTCTTTCCCGATATAAATATCAAGAAACTTTTCCCCTATTATGTAGAATTAGGCTGGAACCAAGGTTCTAGTCTTGCTTTACGTCAGTTTGAAGCTTTAGAGAATTTTAGTTAAAACACTTTTTGTATAAAAGTGAGCTTAATCCCCCCTTGATCCCCCCTGCCCCCCTTAATAAGGGGGGTGCCGATAGGCGGGGGGATCTGACAATCCAAAAATAATTATCAAAATGCTACTAATTACTCTCAACGAAAATACTTTATCTTTATCTCCGGGCAGTCAAGTTATTTTTCCCCATCAGACTTGGGAAGATTACGAAAGATTACTGAGTTTACGTCTCCAAATGTTGATACATTAAGGGATTTAGTAAAAATTATCCTCCGTCGCCAAGGCAAAGACTGGCAATGTTTTGATCCAATTACCTTGAAAATGTCGGGGGAAGCGGGAGTAGAACCAGATACTTGTTTTTATATTGATAATAGAGAGGCAATTTTAGGCAAAGAGAGAATTGATTTAACTGTCGATCCTCCTCCCGATTTAGCTATAGAAGTGGACTTTACTTCTCTGACTGATGTAGAGGCCTATCAATTGTTGAAAATTCCCGAATTGTGGGTTTATCGTCGGGAAGAATTAAAAATATATCTGTTCAGAGAAGACGGTTATCAAGAAAGCGAAAATAGTCGTATCTTTCCCGATATAAATATCAAGAAACTTTTCCCCTATTATGTAGAATTAGGCTGGAAGCAAGGTTCTAGTCTTGCCTTACGTCAATTTGAAGCTTTAGAGAATTTTAGTTAATAAATATTACCAATTGTGAATTTAAATATTTTTAAGTATTGAAGGTATTTGCAGATAAAATACTTATCATTTTGCCCCGATTGCCTCTAACTTTTCCCTCCCCACAGTAATCACTGGGTAAATAGAAAATTTCTCATTCTTTCTCCTAGAGATGAAGTACAGACTAATCCTTACTCATCAAGTATTTTAGCAACAATAACTAACCTCATCAATCGGAGAAAGGCTGTAACTGCCATAACCTCCCTTATATTATAAAAATAGCCAAGTTCTTAATTGTCGGTCTTACCGAGAATATCGTCTTATGAAGGGAGAATTATTAGTAGCCTGGGCAGCACAACAAAAATCCTTGGATAGCAGTTCTGCTGTCAACAGCCAAACGGTGGGAGACATTCCTGAACTGGTTCTTGTCTTGATCCTGCTGCTACTGATTGCCACTGCCGTTGCTCTAGTAACCCAGCGATTACGCATTTCCTATGTGGCAGGTTTAGTCTTAGCAGCTGAGAGGGGGACAAGCGAGCTAGAAGGTAGATAGGGCAAGCGATATCGCTCTTTGTCCTTTGATGTAATCCTTCAACCGATAGCGGCTAATTTGCATTAGCTCTTCTATATTTTTT
>NZ_SFBZ01000052.1:0-19484 GCF_007095495.1 Microcystis sp. M_QC_C_20170808_M9Col
AAATAATCTGAGGTTTTAGATACCAGATGATAGAGTTGATTAAAACTCAGTTTTTGGGAGTTTTCAAAGAAATATTGGCGATAATGGTAGTTAGCTAGATTGAACAAATTTTTTGACAAAAAGGCATAATGGTCTATTTCTGACCATAAGGGATGGTTTTGACTGATAATATGACGTTCAACTAGCTTCATATCTTCATTATACCTGATAACCTTCTTAAAATCTATCGGTGGCAAAAGTTACGGCTCTTCTGGTTTCTGTGTGGAAACGAGGTCTATACTGATAGTTTCTTCGACAAAATAGTCCTAAAAGTGTTGCCCGATAAGCATTTCACGATTCTATAAGCAAAAATTATCACACAAAGTCGAGAAGAGCCAAGTTACTTATTTTAGCTATCTAGCTACAGAAATGAGTAACTTTAAAAAGCTTTAGGTAGGTTTTTGGTTTCTGTGGTTAACCCAGTAACTTCTCGATCGGTTCGGGGAGAAAGAACTCGATCGAGATGCAGCTAAAATCTGGGTTCGGGAATCAAAAAGGGAAAAGTGCCAGACCAGTGAGCTTCTGTTTTACACTAGAATTTGGCCGCCTGAATCTAGATCTATGCCCACTCTGACCCTCAATTTTCCCCTAACTGCCGTTGTCGGCCAAGAAGCGATTAAATTAGCCCTACTCTTAGCCGCCGTGGATCCCGCCCTGGGGGGTGTGGTAATTGCCGGGCGTCGGGGAACCGCCAAATCAGTCATGGCGCGAGCGATACATTCCTTACTGCCACCGATCGAAATTATCGCAGGTAATGTCTTTAATTGTGATCCCAATAATGCCGACGAATGGGACGATCGCACTAAAGAAGAATATAGCAGTGGAGAGGTCGCCACGGAAGTTATCCGGGCCCCTTTCGTGCAGATTCCCCTAGGAGTCACCGAGGATCGTTTATTGGGTTCCGTCGATGTGGAAGAATCGGTGAAACAGGGGGAACCAGTCTTTCAACCCGGTTTATTAGCCAGCGCCCATCGGGGAATTCTCTACATCGATGAAATTAATCTACTTGATGACCAAATTGCTAACCAATTACTCACAGTTTTAAGCGAAGGACGTAACCAAATCGAACGGGAAGGCATCAGTTTTCAACATCCCTGTAAACCAATCCTGATCGCTACTTATAACCCAGAAGAAGGGGATTTACGACCCCATTTATTAGATAGAATTGCCATTGCTCTTTCCGCCGATGGTGTCCTTAGTTTAGACCAACGAGTCACCGCCGTCAATCAGGCGATCGAGTATGCTGTTTCTCCCAGCGCTTTTATCGCCCAATATGCCCAAGAAATCGATGATCTAAAAACCGAAATTATTCTGGCGAGGGAATGGTTAAAAGAGGTAAAAATTAAACCCGAACAAATTAGTTATCTAGTGGAGGAAGCGGTGCGCGGTAGGGTAGAAGGTCATCGCGCCGAGATTTTTGCCGTGAGAGTAGCCAAGGCCGCCGCTGCTTTAGAAGGTCGGGATTTAGTCAGTGCCGATGACTTAAAAAGAGCCGTCGAATTAGTTATTGTACCTCGATCGCTGATTACGCCGCCACCTCCGGAACAGGAACAACAGCCCCCACCGCCGCCACCACCACCGGAACCGCCCCAAGACGAAAACCAGCAGGAACAGGAAGAAAAAGAGGAGGAGAAAGAGGAGGAAAAAGAACCGGAACAGCCCGATAATCTGCCGGAAGAGTTTGTTTTCGACCCGGAAGGGGTTTTACTGGATCCCAGTGTGCTGTATTTTGCCCAGATGGCCCAGCGTCAGGGGAAATCGGGGGCGCGTAACCTGATTTTCTCGGAAGATAGGGGACGTTATATTAAGCCGATGTTACCCCGGGGCAAGGTGAAAAGAGTCGCCGTCGATGCCACTCTCCGGGCGGCCGCCCCCTATCAAAAAGCCCGTCGCTTGAGGAATCCCGAACGTCATGTGATTATAGAAGAAGGGGATCTGCGCTCAAAACGGCTGGCCCGCAAGGCCGGTTCTTTAATTGTCTTTGTGGTCGATGCCTCCGGTTCCATGGCCCTGAATCGGATGCAGTCGGCCAAAGGTGCGGTTATGCGTCTGTTAACGGAAGCTTACGAAAATCGCGACCAGATTGCCCTGATTCCTTTCCGGGGTGAGCGAGCAGATGTACTATTGCCACCGACCAAATCGATTACCCTAGCGAAAAAACGTCTAGAAACCCTGCCCTGTGGTGGCGGTTCCCCTTTGGCCCACGGTTTAACCCAAGCGGTTCATGTGGGGATGAATGCCCGTTTATCGGGTGATATCGGTCAAGTGGTGATTGTGGCGATTACCGACGGTAGAAGTAATATTCCTTTGGCGAAATCTTTAGGCGAACCGATTCCGGAGGGGGAAAAACCCGATATTAAGGCAGAACTGCTCGATATTGCCGCTAAAATTCGCTCTTTAGGCATTAAACTGCTGGTTATCGATACGGAGAAAAAATTCGTCTCCACTGGTTTTGCCAAAGAATTAGCCCTAAAAGCCGGGGGTAAATATTATCATCTACCCCGGGCCACGGAACAAGCGATCGCATCTATGGCGCGAGGGGCAATTGCGGGACTGTAGCTAGGGTTTGCCAAAAAAGGGTTTCCTGGGGGCAGGGTGTGGGGTGTGGGGTGTGGGGTGTGGGGTGTGGGGTGTGGGGTGTGGGGTGTAGGGTGTAGGGAAGGAAACCTCTTTCATCTGTGGGGGTGAAAATTTTTTCATCGGGACTGCCTCCTGCCTTCGTTATTGACTCGAATTTTGCTGATTTTCTGTTTTTTTTCGGTCTGGTGTGACAGCATCTAGAAAAACTTAACAATAATCAGCAATAAGCGAGAGATATACTACAAACAAACATTAGTAAGTTTTAATTAAGATAACTATGAGCTTTCGATTTGGCAAAATCTTGATAGCAGGGGTATTAGCGGTACTTTTGCTAGTAACTTCCTGTGCTAAAGCTCCCTCACAATTTGACCAAGCGCAACAAGAAAGTACCGCTCGCGGGGCGGCGGCAGTGGTGAAAGAATCCACCTCTGGCGGCAGTTTTAATCGGTTTTTCCCGCCTTCTGGGGGAGGATACGAGCGCGTCTATACCCAGGAGAAAAAAGGCTTTGCTGAGGCAAAACTGAAGCAAGATGGCAAAGTTCTGGCTATGTTAGCCATATCTGACATCAGCAATAATCCCGCCGCGGCCAATAAATTCCAAGACAGTCAAACCACAATTAAAGGTTTTCCCTCTGTGGAACAGGGTGCAACCGCCAGCGCCGTTTTAGTCAATAATCGCTATCAAGTCAAGGTTTTATCGCGGGAGCCAGATTTTGCTGCCAGCGATCGCCAAGCTTGGTTAGCTAAGTTCGATTTAGATGGTCTAGCAAAATTAAAGTAAGGAGACATCCGTGAGTAAGCCAATTTTTGAACTGGTGGACGAATTACCGACGAATAATCTCACCGTCAAAGTTCTCAAAACCCTTGATTATGTAGTGCCGGGACAGTGGGATAACCTAGTCGGGTTTAAAAATACGATTATCAAAGTCACCGGCGAAACCGACGAAAGCATGATCCAACAGATTGGCGATCGAGCCGTTTGGTTGTTTAATGATAAATCCCAGGGCTATCAACGGGCGCTCTGGCTCTACCAAACCATCGACAGCGCCGATAATGCCCTAGCCACCGCCTCTCTTGCCAATGCCGTCGGTGGTAAAATTCCCCTCATGGGCGGTTTAATCGAAAGATTAACTCCTGCCCCCGAAAAAGCGCAAACCATCGATCTAACCTTGAAATTAGTGACCGAATTAATCGCTTTTTGTCAAATTAATGGCATTCCGGGGGATAGTATCGATGATTTCGTCGCTTCTCTGGGAGATTATAGCGGCGAATCCCTGATGCGGATGGCGGCGTTAGTTTGTTTGGATGGTTTAATTCCCCTGGGGGGCAGTTTTATCCGCAAAGTGGAATCGGGCCTCAGCATTCTCACCCCGGAAGAATTAGAATCTAACTCCACTTTCGGCAGTATTAAAGAATTGATTCCGGGGGGAAATACTGCCAGAAAATTAGACTTTATCGGTCAAAGTTTCGACTCCACTAAAGGTTGGATGAG
Source organism: Microcystis sp. M_QC_C_20170808_M9Col (assembly GCF_007095495.1). Taxonomy (NCBI): domain Bacteria; kingdom Bacillati; phylum Cyanobacteriota; class Cyanophyceae; order Chroococcales; family Microcystaceae; genus Microcystis; species Microcystis sp. M_QC_C_20170808_M9Col. The sequence continues at coordinate 4,112 of NZ_SFBZ01000052.1, forward strand.
TAGTTTTGTCAGCCAGCGCAGTTTGAGCCAGCAGGGATTATTGAGCAAAATTCAGGGATTTATCGACTTTTCTGCCGATAAATTGGTATATGTTGGGGCATTCCTCGATATGACCACCAATTACTATGAACATACCGGTATTCAAACCCTGGCTCGTCGTTTAATCGAAAGAGCCGTGGCGGAAATTTAAGTGGCACCGGGGGCAGGGATGGACAGACCGATACCAAATCGGTTTTTAATAGCATGATTAAGTCCCAATTCAACTTTAAAAACCCAGTTATGGATTGTTTCCCCCTGCTCCGGCACTCACCCACTTTCCTATACCTTTTCCACAGGGTTTAGTATTATAATATCCCCTCCTTAGCCCCTCAAGGTCATGAATCAGGCACAACTTATCCATGCCGCTAAACTCCAGCATCCAGCCGCTATTATTGCTCTACTTAACCAAAGTCTCTTAACCAGAAAAATAGAGGTTATTGAAGCCACCTCACAAGAAAATGCCCTGACTCTAAAAGTTCAATCCAAAAATATACCTAATCAACACAAGTTATTACCTTTTTTGTCGGCAGAAATCAAAAGCTTGGGCATCGATGGATTAGAACAAGTGATCGTTTACGGTATGACCGAGGCATCCGATATCCCCGCTTGGGAAGAATCGATAACCCTGAGTCAAGATGATTTAGATTTAATCGTCAATCGTGTCACCAAATTAAACTCTTTGCCGATAATAACCGCAGAAATCGCCGAAAATGACCGAGAAGATGCCCCAGAAGCTTTGGAAGACTCTGAAACAACCGAAGAAAAAGCCCTAGAGAAACCGGAGGAGTTCACTGAAGCTGCTGAGAATATTGTGGCCACTGGTGAGCGATTTTCCCTATCTCATCGGAGACACTCCTCTTTTCCCCTCAGTATAATTTTGCCTTACCTAGCGATCGGTTTTGGTGCTGGAATTATTATAGGTGCTTACTTTGGCTATCAAAAAGCAGTGAGTGATACTAAATTCGTTGAGCATAGGCTACTTATGAGGACAGGCACTCATGCAATAGGCAATGGGCAATAGGGGGAATAAATAATCATTCTTTAATAACCGGATTTAGTGTGAAATGCCCGCACAACCCAGAGCGCTCGAACAACCCCGATAAATTTTCCTGTCCCCAACCTGATATGATAAGACCAATGCAAAATTTTCCTATCTCTAAACCCCAATGATTTAGGGCTTTTTTTCTTGGGAATTTGTCGGTAAGGACAGCAGCAACAGTTTATTTTTTATCTTTAGCCCCACCTATCTAACCGCTCATGTCTATGGAAGAAGCCTTGAAACTCCTAAAAGAATATGGATGTATTCAACTAAAAATTGTCCAATCCCCCGAAGAAGAAGAAGGTCTAAGACAGGCAATTTTATTAGTTAACCAAGGTTCGGAGTCAATTAATTTGGGTATTTGTGCCGATAACCGTGAAGAGGGATTTAAAGCCCTGAAAAGTTATCTACAAGCCCTGGGATACCCCTTACCTAATAGTCTCCCAGAAGACCACCCAGAACCAGGAGCGGTGTATATTAAATACAATACCCAAAGACAAGCTTCCTATCTCGATTCCTATACGGGAACCTATCGCGGTGTCCTGGTTTCTTGTCAGTCAGAAAATGATCAATTAGTCGGTACTTATGGTCACTTTCCCCTCGATTTATTCTCTTAAGAGGCATAGTTTTTGGGTTATTTAAGCGATTAACCATCAGCCGGACAGTGATTACTGTTTACAAATAAGAGGCAAAAAGCTCCCCACTCCTGTCCACTGAATTCTCTTTCCTGACTCTTTTAATAATTTTACCTGAAAAAAATTATGTATTTGTTAATTCCAGCAGCGGGAATGGGTAAACGGATGGGCAGCGATCGCAATAAGTTACTGCTCACCCTGCACGGAAAACCTCTCCTGGCTTGGACTTTACTGGCTGCCATGCAATCCAGGGCAATTATCTGGATTGGCATCATGGCACAACCGGAAGACTTTGAGGAGATCCGAGCAATTATCACCCCTATAAATGCCCTTAAACCCGTGCAAATCATCCAAGGAGGCGAAACCAGACAAAAATCGGTTTATAATGGCTTACAAGCCCTACCAGAGGGGGCTGAGACGGTTTTAATTCACGATGGGGCGCGCTGTTTAGCCACTCCCGAATTATTCGATCGCTGTGCCGCCGCTTTAGCCACTTGTCAGGGTTTTATAGCGGCGATTCCGGTGAAAGATACGATTAAAATTGTCGATAGCAAGGGCTGGATTGAGGATACACCGGATCGCTCGCAGTTGTGGGCGGCCCAAACGCCCCAGGGTTTTCAGGTAAAATTATTAAAAGAATGTCATGAACAGGGGCGAAAATTAGATTGGGAAGTCACCGACGATGCCGCCTTATTAGAAAAATGTGGTTTTCCCGTCAAAATTGTCGTCGGTGAAGAAACTAACTTAAAAATTACTACCCCCGGAGATCTGGCAATTGCCGAATATATTTTAAGTCAACGTTTATAATTTTTCATCTACTTTAACGCCGTCCCGTTTAATAATACGAGCGGGAATACCCACCACCACACAATTAGGTGGAACATCTTTGACTACCACTGAATTTGCGCCCACGGTGACATTATCGCCGATGGTAATGTTTCCCAAGACTTTAGCACCGGCGGTAATCCTGACATTATTGCCAATTTTGGGGCGACCGCTTTTATCTTTATAGCCAATTGTTACCTGTTGATTAATCCAACAGTTATCGCCCAAATCCGCCATAACAATCGTACTAAAACCGTGTTGAATAAATAATCCTTTGCCAATCGAACAAGAAGAATCTAGAAATAAATAGGAACTTTCTCGATAGAAAAACCTAAGAATATACATAAAAAAACGGCTGAATGAACCACCTTGAAAAAGACGACAATAATATAAATTTCTAAATTCTTTTGCCTCCAGACACAGAGCTAACAATTGTAACCAATCTGCTCTTTTTTCCCGGCCTAATAACTCTACCCAACGCCGCACATCACCTAAGATAAGTTCTCGATTGTTAGCTACCTGAAAAGCAATGATTAAGGGGGAGAGCCAAAGAATACCCACATAGAAAAATAATTTTCGGAAGAAACTTTTCATCGTTGGTTTAAAATAAATGACAATAGAGTTACTTTTGGTTGATCTTGATTATAGTGGCTCTTCGGTTTGTGTTATGCAATGGACGGGGTTTATAAGGGATGAAACCCTTATATAGAAAGGCATTTAGCGATTTTTGTCAATTGTTTTTGTCTAGAGCGAACTAATCAATTAAGTCTCTTACCAGATAAGGATTTAGTCGATTTATGCCCCCCTATCGAACCATACCAAGTAACGAAGAACTATTATAGTAGTATTGTAGCGAATAGTTCAACCTGCGCCCGTTTATTAGACCCCAACGATGTCAACTACCTTACAGTTCTTGCCCGAAGTATCCGTGATCGTGCCAATTTACAACGGGGAGAAAGATCTACCCCCTCTCATTGATTGTTTAGCCAAACAGACCTATCCCCGTCAATTAGTTGAATATATTTTAGTTGATAATAATAGTAGCGATCGCACGGCAGAATTATTAGGAAAGGCAGCACAAGAACACAGGGAACTGAAACTGATCATTTTAAGCGAAAATCACATACAAAGTTCCTACGCTGCTCGCAACAAAGGGATCAAAAGCTCTCGTTATCCTTTTCTGGTCTTTACCGATGCCGATTGTCGTCCCGTACCGCAATGGTTGACAGAACTGGTTCAACCCTTTAGCGATCCTAACATCGGTCTGGTAGCGGGTGAAATTGTTGCCTTAACTGGTTCCACTTGCTTGGAAAAGTATGCAGAACTTCGTCACTTTATGTCACCAAAATTTCTTTTAGAACATTCTTTTTGTCCCTACGGTCAAACTGCTAACCTCGCTATTCGTCGAGAAGCTTTTCAAAAAGTTGGTTTATTTCGTCCTTATTTAACTACCGGTGGTGATGCCGATATCTGTTGGCGTATTCAACAACAAACCGACTGGCAATTAACCTACGCACCAGAGGCAATTATTTACCATCGTCATCGTTCTACCTTAGAAGAGTTAAGAAGTCAATTAAAACGTTACGGGCGATCAAATCGCTATCTTCACGAATTGTATGGTGTCGAATTGATGCGACCTTTAACCAATCAAGAGTTATTTTTTACTCTCGGTCGTTGGTTATTAAAAGAGCTACCAAAAAATACTCTCAAGTTACTGTTTTGTAAAGCAGATTTAGTAGATTTATTGGCTACTCCCCTCGATTTAATTCGGTTTCAGGCCCGCAGCCAAGGACAAGCCACGGCTAAACTACCCGAAAAAGCTAAAGAAATCGAATGGCTTTAATTCAGTTATCAGTTATCAGTTATCAGATATGAGTTTTCAGTGATCAGTTATCGGTTATCAGATGTAAGTTTTCAGTTCACTGATTACTGATTACTGATTACTGTTTACTGTTTACTGATTAAGGTTTCCTCTATGGTTTCTCCCTGAGTGAAACATCCCGGAAGATCCTTAATTTCTGATACATATCCCTCGTGATCATCAGGATAAATTGTTATTGGATATTTTAACCCCAAATAAAACTCTAATGATTCCGGCTTAGTTTTATTACTTGTCTTCATATTTTTTACCTCTTTAAAGTTAACAAATAGGATAAATAGGGTTTGCGGCAAAAAGCTTTTCGGTGGTGGCAGGGTGTGGGGTGTGGGGTGTGGGGTGTGGGGTGTGGGGTGTGGGGTGTGGGGAAGTGGGGTTTTATCGATTTTCAGGTGGTCAACTACCTAATTTTCAGGGAAAAAGTCCAGGAATTTTCCCCCCGATCCCCGCAATGGCTGGCACTTTTTGAGGGTAAAAAAGTCCAAAAGTCTTATACAACAAGGTTTTTAGATTTATTCAGCAGACCCTAAATATATTTTGAATAAATACCCAGAAAACATCAAGAAGGGAATCAGCTTTAAACCTTTTCGGTCAACTATCCATTCCCCTATTCTGGCGCTCCAGACTTCAAAGTGGGGGACAAAATAGGGTAAGGTAAAAAAGCTGTGCCGATAACCGAGACTATGACCGTTGAATGGCAATCCGTCAAAACCTACGAGGATATTCTTTACCATAAATGGGGGGGAATCGCCAAAATTACCATCAATCGCCCCCATAAGCGTAATGCCTTCCGTCCAAAAACAGTTTTTGAGCTTTACGACGCTTTCTGTGATGCTCGCGAGGATGCGCGCATTGGGGTGGTATTGCTCACGGGTGCAGGTCCCCACAGCGACGGCAAATATGCTTTTTGTTCCGGCGGCGATCAGACGGTGCGCGGTCAGGCGGGTTATATTGGCGATGATGGCGTACCCCGGCTCAATGTGCTGGATTTACAGAAATTAATTCGCTCCATCCCCAAGGTAGTTATCGCGCTGGTGGCAGGTTATGCGGTCGGGGGCGGTCATGTTTTACACTTGGTTTGTGATTTAACCTTAGCGGCGGATAACGCCGTTTTTGGTCAGACCGGTCCGAAAGTGGGCAGTTTTGACGGCGGTTTTGGCTCTAGTTATCTGGCCCGGGTAGTCGGTCAGAAAAAAGCTCGCGAGATTTGGTTTCTTTGTCGGCAGTATAACGCCCAACAAGCTTTAGAAATGGGTTTGGTTAACCATGTCGTCCAGGTGGAGGAATTAGAGCAGGAAGGGATTAAATGGTCCTTAGAAATTCTCGAAAAAAGTCCCTTGGCGATTCGCTGCCTAAAATCGGCTTTTAATGCTGATTGTGATGGTCAAGCGGGTTTACAGGAGTTAGCGGGCAATGCCACTTTACTCTACTATATGACCGCCGAAGGAGCCGAAGGTAAACAGGCTTTCCTCGAAAAACGTCCCCCCGATTTTAGTCAATATCCTTGGCTACCCTAATCAGTGATCGGTAAACAGTAAACAGTAATCAGTGAAAGGAAAGCAGAAAACCGCCGTGTAATACTGCTCACTTAATACTCCCTACTCCTACTGATAACTGATAACTGATCACTGATAAGCTATGCTAGTTTAGAGAGAGTAGTTAGGTTCGGTAGCAGCATTGGTTTCAAACAGAAGTGGTTTTTCCCTGATGGCCTTGACTGGGTTGTGTCCGATCTCCTTCTCGAAATGGCTGTGATATTGGGAGACAATCCATGACGATTTACGTTGGTAATCTGGTTTATGATCTCACGACAGATGACTTGAAAGAGGTATTCGCTGAATACGGCACGGTTAGTCGCGTTTACTTGCCCGTAGATCGGGAAACGGGTAGAATGCGCGGTTTTGGTTTTGTGGAAATGTCCTCCGATGAGGAAGAAGCAAAAGCGATCGAAACTCTTGACGGGGCCGAATGGATGGGACGACAGATGAAAGTCAACAAAGCTCGTCCCAAAGAAGATAATTTTGGTGGTGGTGGCGGCGGTGATCGCAAAAACTTCGGGCGCCGGGAACGTTAAACAGATTCTTGGAAAATTCCAGAAGCGGTTATTTCTGATAACCGCTTTTTTTCTGGCCTTAAACCGCCGTTTTCCGTGACTCAAGGATGGGGTGGATAATTGTCCAGGCCAGGACGATAATTAAAGCTAAGATACCAAAACGAGCCATAGAAGTAACTAACTGGTGCAAGGGGAACAGACGGCCTAAAAAGAAGGATAATGTCACCATAATCGTCGCCCACACCGTTGCTCCACCGAGATTACAGAGGAAAAAGCGACCGTAGGGCATTCGGGCAATTCCCGCCATGGGACCGGCAAAGATTCTTAACAAAGCCACGAAACGACCGAAAAAGACCGCCCGGGGTGCATTTTTACTAAATTGTTCCTTGGCTAATTCTAGTTTTTGAGGCGGAATCCGAAAGAATTTGCCAACTTTTAACAAAAACGGCCAACCCCCAGCGCGACCGAGCCAATAGCCAAAATTATCGCCTAAAACTGCTCCTGTAATTGCGCTGACTAAAACTAACCAATAGTTCAAATCACCGCTACCGGCAAGGAAGCCGCCGACAATGGTGATGGTTTCTCCCGGGATGGGAATCCCCATATTTTCGAGGGTGATGCCGATAAATACTGCCCAGTATCCGTATTGGTGGGCGATTTCTTCAATATTTTCTAGGGATAATAGCTCTAGGGACATGGAGCGCTTTCTTAACAAAGGTTTACGAATATTCTAAGATATTTTTACAGTATTTAACCGTGGCTGAACATGACTTTTCCCAGTATTGATTTATTAGCAATTCGTCAGGGTGAGATAAAAGATTTAGCGGGCATGAATTTGGCTGGGGCTGATTTAGCGGGTGCAGACCTAGCCGGGGCGAATTTACGGGCAAATTTACGCGGTGCTGACCTGACCGGGGCAAATTTAAGGGGAGCAGATTTTCGTAATGCCGATTTACGCGGGGCAATTCTCCTCGATGCGATCGTGACTGGGGCAAGTTTGGCCGGCGCTTTTTTAGCTGGGGCGGTTTTTAATCATCTAGATTTGTCCGGGGCGGATTTTCGCGGTGTCGATGGCCGGGGAGTGAGTTTTGTCGGGGCGATTTTAACCCAAGCGGATTTTACTAGCGCTAATCTTTCTGGGGCAGATCTATCGGCCACCGATTTAGAGGAAGCAATTTTTTTTGGGGCGATTTTACGGGGAACAAATTTTACTGATGCCAATCTTCTTTGTGCTAGTTTAGCCTCGGCAGTAACCACGGGGGCAATTTTCGATCGAGCTTGTTTAGAAGGGACAGGATTAACCTAAGTAGGTAGTCGTTAAAAGTTATCAGACACCCCCCTTATCAAGGGGGGACTAAGGGGGGATCGGCACCCCCCTTATCAAGGGGGGCAGGGGGGATCAGAGGCAAAATCTATCTTCAATTTAATTATAACTACTTACTTAAATGGCTGATAGATAAAAGAAGATGAGTTTCTAATCGGTTGCTATCTACCTCCATAGCTCCAGCTATCCTGAACCATTTAACACTTTTTCGTCCCTGGCTCTTCTTCTTGGCCAAATTGATCAAGTTTTTGCCATTCTCGACCGGAAAATTTAATTTAATTGTCCGGGTAATCAGTCCAGTTATTGAAGAATTTTTACTAACCAATTAAGCAATCAACCTAGTTCCTTAAGGGAACCTAGTAGAAAAGATTATACTCAAAAATGATAGGATTGATTGATACCTAGCTGCCGTTAATCGCCATCGATGAGACCTTTACGCCAACTTTACCGCTATTTAAGTTTATTTTGCCTCTGTCTTCTTCTGACCGTGGGCTGTCAGTCCACTAATTCCAATTTACCACAACGAGATAGCGATCGCCTGATGATCGGGACAACCCTAAAACCACGCTCGATCGATCCTGCCGATAGTTATGAGTTAGCAGGACTTTTTATTATTTATAATCTCGGTGAAACTCTCTACACCTACGCGGAAGGAACCACTAATTTAAAGCCTCTCCTGGCCAGGGAATTACCGCAAATTAGCCCCGATGGTTTGACCTATACTATCCCAGTACGTCGAGGAGTTATTTTTCATGATGGCACGGTTTTTAACGCAGAGGCGATGAAGTTTTCCCTAGAAAGATTTATCAAAAATGGTGGTGAACCTTCCTTTCTTCTCCGGGATACAATTGATAAAATCACTGCTACCAAAGAAGACGAAATTACTATTAAACTAACCAGACCTTTTGCCGCCTTTCCCGCTCTTTTAGCTTACCCCGGAGCCTGTGCAGTTTCACCCAAATTTTATCAAATTGGCGAGGGTAAATTTAAACCTGAAGAATTTATCGGCACGGGACATTATCGATTAAAAGCAGTTACCAGCGATTCTTTTAGTTTAGAAGCCTTTGATCGCTATTGGGGAGAACCGGCCAAAAATAAGGGAGTTAATGTTCAAATTTATCTCTCGAATCCTGCCAATTTATTCAACGGTTTTCAGACGGGTGCGGTGGATATTGCCTATCAATCTTTACTCCCTCCTCAAGTGAGAAAATTACGCACAGAAGCGGCGCAGGGAAAATGGCAAGCCATCGAATCTTCCGGGGCAGCAATTAACTTTATGAGCCTCAATCTCAAAAGTGAACCCACCAATAATATTTTAGTGCGACAAGCCATTGCTTCTCTAGTCGATCGAGATTTACTTAATGAGCGCATTTTACAAGGTCAAGGCATCCCTCTTTTTAGTCTCATTCCTACTACTTTTTCCGAGTCACAACCGGTGTTTAAAGAGCGCTATGGCAACCATAATATAGAGCAAGCTAAACAATTACTAAAAGCTGCTGGTTATAGTCAAGAAAAACCCGCAATTGTAGAAGTTTGGCACTCCTCGGGATCGATTACTTCCAGCAGCGTGGCCGCAGTGATGAAAGCCCTATCAAAACGGGATTTAGATAATAGGATTCAATTTGAACCCAATAGTATCCTAGGAGCGGCATTTTTCCGTAATATTGGCCGGGGACTTTATACCACTGCTCTATCTAATTGGTATCCCGATTTTTTGGATGCAGATAACTATATTTATCCCTTTTTGGATTGTGCTAAAGGTTCCCCAGAAACTGGCTGCGAAGAAGGAGGATCGCAAAGCCAAGGCTCATTTTTTTATAGTCAAGAAATGAATCAATTAATCGCACAATCCCGTCGGGAAAGTAACCCAGCCAAAAGAAAGCAAATCTTTGGCAAAATTCAAGAAATTCTCGCCGATGAAGTTCCCTATATTCCCCTTTGGCAAACCAAGGAATACGCTTTTGCTCGCAATGGCATCACGGGAGTTATCATCAATCCCAGTCAAACTTTTCCCTTCTGGACGATTGCCAAAAAATCCTGATAATTAATTATTAGGAGTTAGCAGTCAGGAGTCAGGATTCAGGAGATAGGGTGATAGGGTGATGAGACAGCTTCCCCACTTCCCACTTCCCACTTCCCACTTCCCCACTTCCCACTACCGATTCCCTTCCTCATTCTCCATTTTCCTATGAAACTAACAGCAATGTCCTTTAATATTCGCTACGATAAACCCGATCCCGATGAGCGTAATTGGCGAGTAAGAAGGGAAGCAGTAGCGGCTTTAATTGCTCACTATTCTCCTGATATAATTGGTACTCAGGAAGCTCGCGCTAATCAACTATTGGATCTACACCGTTTATTGCCAAAATACCAAAGTTTAGGCAGCGATCGCAGGGGAACAGGATTAGATGAACATTGTGCGATTTTATATCAACCAAGTCGGTTAAAATGTTTGGAAATATACGAATTTTGGCTATCAGAAACTCCCGATATTATTGGCAGTATCACTGAAGCTTGGGGTAATCCTTATCCCCGCATGGTAACGGGGGCTAAATTTGGCACTCTTGAGGGGCAAACTTTGCAGTTTTATAATACCCATCTCGATTACTATAGCGACCAAGCTAAGAACTTAGGGGCTAAGTGCATACAAGAGCATTTTTGTCAACTAGATTTAACAGAAGATTACCTATTTTTAACGGGGGATTTTAATGTTAATTCTCAGCAATTACCCCGTCAGATTTTAACTCAACCTCTCCAGTCAGAAATTAGATTAAAGGACGCTTTAGCAGATTTGGAATTAGCAGAACAAATGAGCTTTAATAATTACACCGATACCCCTTATTTAGCCATCGATACAATTTATTATGATAACCGTTTACAGTTAGATTGGGCAAAAGTAGATCGTTCTCGTTGGTTGAATCTTATTCCTTCCGATCATTATCCCGTAATTGCTGCTTTTACCTTGCCCTAAAAATAGATGATTTTTTTATTTAGCAAATATATAGAGGGTAAAAGCTTCAGCAGACTTTGGTGATTCGGTGGTTAAATTTGTTCGGTGTTTTAAACAGGAAAAAACCTCAAGAAGTGATATTTTTGTGGCTATTAAGTAGCTGGTTATAATTAAATTAAAAATGGATTTTAGGTTCGATCCCCCCTGCCCCCCTTGATAAGGTAGGGTTGATTCATGAATCAACCCTACCATTGATAAGGGGGGTGTCTGATAATTTTTAACGCCTACCTAATTATCGATGCAATTATGTTTATTTTCCTCCGGGGATTAGTTACCAATCCTCTGTTTATTTGATTAATTCCACCCCATCTTTGCCGTCAATCTCTTGTAGATAAACTTTTACCTGTTCCTCGGCTGCGGTGGGTAGTTTTTTGCCCGTAAAATCCGGGTGAATTGGTAATTCCCGATGACCACGATCAACGAGGACTAATAAGCGGATTTTTTGCGGTCTGCCATACTCAATAATAGCATTGAAAGCGGCGCGGATCGTGCGACCTTTATAGATAACATCATCGACTAAAATCACGGTTTTACCCGTGACATCTAGGGGCATTTTGGTTTTAGCAGGAGTGCGGGTTTTAATGCGATCGAGATCGTCGCGATAGAAGGTAATATCGATCGCTCCCACGGGAACTTTTACCCCTTCTAAGCTCTCAATTTGATTAGCAATTAAATTAGCTAAAGGCACTCCTCGCGTGTAGATACCGATCAAAATCAAGTTATTTAAATCGCCACTTTTTTCGATAACTTCGGAAGCCAAACGGGTAATAGTGCGACGAATTTCGTCAGCCGAGAGAATTTCAATTAACTGTGGGGTCATAATTTTCCAAGACAAGGGGGGATAGGGGATAGGGAAATTTTGACGGAAATGGACTTTTTTTTTCTTTTTCTTTTTCTTTTTCTTTTAAAACCATCTTGCCACTAACGAATATAATTATTTTCACTTACCTATTTTAACTCGATCGCTCATGAGTGATGAATTATTGCAAAAATCCGCCCTAGAATTAGCCCAACTGATTCGCACTAAACAAATCTCCCCCCTAGAATTAACCCATTTATACCTCGACAGAATTGAGAAATTTGACTGTCAAATTGGTAGTTTTGTCCATGTCGCCAGGGAAAGCGCCCTAGCAACCGCGGGCGCCCAAACGGAACAATTAAGTCAAATCGCCGCTACTGCCGAATTACCGCCTTTTTTTGGAGTTCCCACCGCCATTAAAGACTTAAATGCCGTCGCCGGAATGCCGGTTAGTTACGGAGTCGCCGCTTTACAGGGAAATATTGCCCAATACGACGAAGGAATCCTCACCAGAATGAAAATGGCGGGTTTTATCCTTCTGGGCAAAACTGCCACTTCCCAGCTAGGTTCCTTTCCCTACACCGAAAATCCGGGTTTTTTGCCGACTCGTAACCCCTTCAACCGCGATTATACCGCAGGAGGTTCCAGTGGCGGTGCGGCGGCGGCGGTAGCGGCGGGTTTCTGCCCGATTGCCCAGGGTTCCGACGGTGGCGGTTCCATTCGTACTCCGGCGGGTTGTTGCGGTTTGGTGGGGATAAAACCCAGTCGCGGGCGCGTTTCCTATGCCCCGGTGGGGGAATTTCAAAGCGGTATCGCCACTAACGGCACTCTTTCTAAGACGGTGGCAGATGGGGCGGCGCTGCTTACCGTGATTTCGGGCTATACGACGGGCGATCCCTACTGGCTACCCGATCCGCCCTTTTCTTTCCTAGAAGCCACTCAGAGAGGCGTAAAACCCCTAAGAATCGCTTTTTCTACTTCCATATCCCCCTTCGGCGAAGCGGCTGCCGTCTATAAAAATGCTGTGATCGAGACGGCTAAAATTTTAGAGGGTATGGGGCATCACTTAACGGAGTATTCTCCCGATTTACAGGCTTTAATCGCTCCTTTTCGCCGTATTTGGCAAGCGGGGACGGCAGCGGCGGCAATTCCCAGGGAGTTATTAAGTCCCCTTAACCAATGGTTATTGGACAATTCTGGCAGTGCGGGGGAATACCTGCAAGCGGTGCGGCAGATGCACGTTATTTCGCGGCAAATTGTGGCGATGTTTGATAATTTTGATGTCTTACTTTTGCCAATTTTTCTACATCAACCTCCCGGAATTGGTGAGTGGGAAAATTTACCACCGGAAGAAGCGGTTAATAAGATGATTGCGTGGATTGCACCTTCTCCTATTGCTAATGCGAGTGGTTTACCCGCGATTGCTTTACCCACGGGAGTGGATAGTCAGGGTTTACCCGTGGGAATCCAGTTAGTTGGTAAACCTGCTGATGAAATTACTTTGTTAGGTTTATCGGCACAATTAGAGGCAGCTAATCCTTTCGGTTTGATGGCTAATTTTAACTAGCAAGACTTTCGGTAAATTGGGGAATAGAAGCGATAAGTTTACGGGTGTAATCACTTTGGGGAGAGTTAATAATTTGGTTAGCTGTACCCATTTCCTCAATTTTACCTTTATTCATCACCATAATCCGATCGCTCATAAATCTGACGACACTTAAATCGTGGGAAATAAAGATATAAGTGAGATTAAATTCCTGCTGTAATTCTTTGAGTAAATTTAAGACTCCCGCTTGCACGGAAACATCTAAAGCAGAGACAGATTCATCACAGATAATAAACTGAGGATTTAAGGCTAAAGCGCGAGCAATACACACCCTTTGTCGTTGTCCTCCTGATAATTGATGGGGATAGCGATCAAACCAATTAGGATCAAGTTTAACTCGTTCTAATAAATATTCTACTCGTTGCCGTCGCTTTTGGGAATTGCCGCCGGTATGATGAATAACCATCGGTTCTAAAATTGCTTTACCGATGGACAAACGGGGATTCAGGGAGTTGTAGGGATTCTGAAAAACTATCTGTAATTCCCGTCGCAGTAGTCTTAATTTTGGATCGCTGGGGTTTAATTTAGCGAGATTTTCTCCTCGGAAATAGATATCTCCAGAAGTGGCAGGAATTAAGCGCAGAATTGTCCTTGCTAAGGTAGATTTTCCGCAGCCCGATTCACCGACTAAACCCAGGGTTTCCCCCCGTTTAACGGCAAAACTGACCTGATCTACGGCATTAAAAAAGGTCTTTACTTGCCCGAAAACTCCCTTAACTGGAAATCTAACCGATAAATTTTCTACCGATAAAATATTCTCGTGATGTTGTAAACCTTCAATTCTGCTTTCTTCCTCTTGGAGAGTAATAAATTTAACTGCTGGTGGAGTAATTTCCTGTAATTCAATAATCTTACCTTGAGAGTCTTTTTCCACTCGTAAAAAATCGCTGACGGTGGGCAATTTTTCTGGACGAGAGTTTAAGCGGGGACGACAGGCAAGTAAACCTTTTGTGTAGGGATGTTGGGGATAATTTAATACTTCTTCTTTCGTTCCCTGTTCGACGATTTCTCCTTGATACATCACGACAATTTGATCGGCAATTTCGTTAATAACTCCTAAATCGTGGGAGATAAAAACCATTGACATTTCTCGATCGCTTTTACACAAATCTCTTAATAATCTTAATATTTCTGCTTGGACAGTCACATCTAAAGCGGTGGTTGGTTCATCGGCAATTAATAGGGTAGGATTACAAGAAATCGCCATGGCAATCATTACCCTTTGTAATTGTCCCCCCGATAATTCGTGAGGATAACGCTTGAGAATTGCTTCTTTTTGTTCCTGAATATAAGTTCTAATTTTTTCCCTGACATGACCCTTATTTTCTAAGGGAAAAGTTTCTATATACTTCTCCTCCAACTGTTCATCACTGGGTAATAAGCGCACTTCTTGCAGTAGAGAGATGGCTTGATTTTTTGCCTGTTCAGTGGTGACTTTTTGATGCAGTAAAATTGCTTCGGTGAGTTGAAACTCGATGTTATAAACTGGATTAAGAGAACTCATTGGTTCTTGGAAAATCATCGCCATTTCTCCCCCGCGATAATAACGCAATTCTTCCGGGGGAATAGATAATAAATCTACTGCTTGCATTGACTGACCTTTTGCCGGACGAAAGCAAATTTCTCCCCCGGTAATTTTTCCAGGAGAAGGAACCAATCCCATGAGTGCGAGGGAGGTGACAGATTTTCCTGAACCCGACTCCCCCACACAACCGAGAACTTGACCTTTCTGCAAGCTAAAACTAATGTTATTAACGGCGACTGTTGTTCTTTTCTGATTAGAAAATTCAACGGTGAGATGGCGAACGTCGAGAACTTTGTTATCCATAGCTCTTTAACTGGTGAAACCTAGCATCATCTTAACCTAAGTTGTCAATTTTAACTATATAGCAGTTATCTTATTGGTGAGGTGGGAAGTTTTCCTTACCTAATCGGGTTACACTTCCTCTTGATGAGAAACGCTATATTCATCTTCACTCATCAACAAATAACACTAAATCCTGTTATTAAAGAATGATTATTTATTCACCCTATTGCCTATTGCCTTTTCCTTGACATCCTCGCCGCCGTAAAACGGACGGCGATTCCCAAACCTCACGATTTAGGTTTCTGCTTCTTTCCCTTGCGGGGTTCCGCACCTGCCTTAACAGATTTACTCTGTTCTGGT
>NZ_SFBZ01000053.1:0-2536 GCF_007095495.1 Microcystis sp. M_QC_C_20170808_M9Col
TCACTTATCATTTTCGTTATTTAGGTCATATATGGTAAATATGACTTATCTTTTTTTGGAGTCTGTGTCTGTATTTTATGCTACATAAGCTTTTCAGCTTGCTTGTCCCCCTGTCAGTTCTCAATGACGATACCAGTGTGACTCTTGCGGTTTCTCCTAGTAGTGTTACTGAAGACGGGACAAGTAATCTCATCTACATCTTCACTCGTACCGGAGTAACAAGTAATGCTTTAACGGTTAACTATAGTATTGGTGGGACAGCAACCAACGGAACCGATTACACTTTGCTTCCTACCAGTGTCACCTTCGAGGCTAATTTTACAACTGCGACTGTAACAGTTGACCCGACTGCTGATACTACTGTTGAAGCGGATGAAACCGTCGCTTTAACCCTCACTGCGGGGACTGATTATACGATAGGTACGACTACTCCAGTTACGGGGACAATTACGAATGATGATCTCATACTTCCTAGTATTACTCTTGCGATTTCTCCTAGTAGTGTTACTGAAGACGGGACAAGTAATCTCATCTATATCTTCATTCGTACAGGAGATACAACTAACCCCTTAACTGTTAACCATAGTATTGGTGGGACAGCAACCAACGGAACCGATTACACTTTGCTTCCTACCAGTGTCACCTTCGAGGCTAATTCTGCGATTGCTACCGTAACCGTTGATTCCACTGCTGACACAATAGTAGAAAGTGATGAAACTGTCATTTTAACCCTCGCTGCGGGGACAGGTTATACAGTAGGTACTCCTAACGCAGCCACGGGGACAATTACCAATGATGATACCAGTGTCACCTCGCAACTGGGAGCATCCCAGTTTTGCAATGAGTAAAAATACTCAGGCAATATCGCCGTTGAGATAAGCACAACGTAGCTTCAAATACTGAGGAACATTCTCTGCTTTCCATTGTGCTCCCACAATTTTCATTCTTGCACCTATTTGCTTAATCTTTGACTCTACACTTCCAGAACCGATGCAAATCCCTTGTGATTGATAGAGTTCGTAATTGGGTATTCTTTCTCGATGTTTATCGACATATTTGGTGAAATTTATAGCCTGTTTCTTT
Source organism: Microcystis sp. M_QC_C_20170808_M9Col (assembly GCF_007095495.1). Classification (NCBI taxonomy): domain Bacteria; kingdom Bacillati; phylum Cyanobacteriota; class Cyanophyceae; order Chroococcales; family Microcystaceae; genus Microcystis; species Microcystis sp. M_QC_C_20170808_M9Col. The sequence goes on from NZ_SFBZ01000053.1 coordinate 1,084, forward strand.
TTGCATCCCTCTAATTCCTCTAAAACTCTTTTCACCTCTCCTTTCCATAAATTCTCTTTGATTCTATTCAGACGCTTGTTTGACCCGCCTATTTTATTCATATTCTCTACTAAATGATACCGGCTCTTCGGTTTGTGTTATGCAATGGACGGGGGTTATAAGGGATGGAACCCTTATAGAGAAAGGCATTTAGCGATTTTTGTTAATTGTTTTTGATATAGAGCGAACTAATCAATTAAGTCTCTTACCAGATAAGGATTTAGTCGATTTATGCCCCCCTATCGAACCATACCAAGTATGACCATCTCCTAAACAGGTGACTACCTCTGTTAAGGGCTGACGGTTCACCCATTCGAGTAATTCTTCATTTTGCTGAAAAAATCCCGCACATTCTTGACCATGCAGACTTACTGCTTTGTAATCTCTCCATTGACTCGGTTGTCCTTTGGGCGTTCTGATTCTGACTTTTCCTCCATCTACACTCAATGCTTCTACCGGACTCTTTGCTTCTGCTTCCTCAAATTTATATCTTTGTACAAGCCTCTGTTGACTACTGCCTGAAACTGCCATTCCTGTCGCCATTTTGAGATCTTTTTCCGCATCTTCAAAAGAGACTTTAGCCACTGCTCCTAAGCAACATTTCTCCAGCATGGGACTTAATCGATTATTCTTGCTTAATCCTAGTTTATCGGCTTGTTTCTCGCTTATCTTGACTTTCCCTATGATACTGCTTACGCTTTTGGTTCGCCCTGCTTGGGTTCCTGTTGCTGATTCAAAAAAAAATTGCCTATGGCAGGACCCAATGTAGTCAGCCAATGGTCTCGCAGGGCGGTTTCAATGCCCTCAAAGCTACGTAGTTGTTCTTCTGGGGTATTATCGACTAGAATTTGAGCAATGGCTTTTAAATGTTGATCTAGTTGTTCTTTTTGGTCTGTATTCATGATTCTACCGTTTAATTTTGGGATGCTCCCCCCTCTGTCGGATTCTCTGAGGTTTCATAAATCTTTCTAAATTCTTCCTTTAATTCCTGCATCTTTTTCAAATTTGGGGATTTTTCTTTGATAGCTTCTAGTTTGATTTTTTGAGTTTCCGTTAAATCTTCTTCATTTTTTAACAGACTATATTTACTTCGCTTTAAAACTTCTAGCTTCGCTTCTTTTTCCGCTTTCTGTTTTTTATTTTTCTGCGCTTATACGGCTCTTTTTTCCGCTCTTCTCTGTTCGTCTAACTCTTGATTAATTTGTTTCATTACATGGAATCTATCGGCGACTACTTCAACCGATGGCATCAATTCTTTCACCAAATTTTTATAGGGCAACCAAAGGTCTATGCTCACTTCTTCAATTTGCTCTAACACCTCTTTTCCCCAGCCTGTAAGCGTTTTCCTCAATTCTTCTTGTGTTCGCTTCTCTAGAATAGCTATTAGTTTTCCCGTATCTAAATTTACTAAAAC
>NZ_SFBZ01000054.1:0-5968 GCF_007095495.1 Microcystis sp. M_QC_C_20170808_M9Col
AGCTGGCGATCGCTGACTAGAGTGTGACACTTCATAATTCTTAGTAATCGCTAAAAGTCTTACTATACAAGGGCTAGAGCAACTTTTGATTTCAACGACCAGGGTGCGGAATGTGGGTAGGTATGTCTTTGTCATTTAAGGTTTCCTATAGTGACTCAGATTTCTTAAATGCTCAGAAACAGGCTCTCTTAGACATTGTGGCGGAACGAAACAAGCTGATTCATCAAGATTTAGCGCCACTCGGTACTAGCTCTATAGAAGACTATTACAAGTTAATCAGTCTTTTAGATGAACAAAACCCTCGATTATTAGCTCATCTTGAAGAGCTTGGGTGGATGCTAACCTCATGTATAGAGGGACTAAAAGACCTTCAAGAATTCATTAAATCACCAGACTTTCTAGCCAATCCGATACCTAACAAGTGCGTGTATAGGGAACGGCGGCAGACACTATCGGTTATAATGCAGACAGTTGGTCACACCCTGTCCCCAGGAAAAACTTTTTCAGCAGACCCTAGCTATTATCGAAAATTTGTGTTGAAAACCCCGTCCTTTTAGGACGGCTTTAAGCTACAATGGAAAAGGCGATAATCAAGCTAAAAACTGAACCTTGACCACAGATAGTAGGGGGTTTCGTTCAGAAAAGAAGTCAAATTCGGCCTTGAACGAGTAAAACTTTCTAGGAAATAAGGTGGAACATTAGATTTTTTCGACTTGTTCAAAGTGGCCGTCCGGCATTCGGACAATCAAAACGGACGGGTCGAAAGTGTCAGACTTAAGCAATTAAGCGTTTTTCGCTATCTGCGTCAACTCCGTTGACGCGACCACCCCAAAAAAGTGGCGTGGTGAGGAATCGCCGTCCGTTTTACGGCGGCGAGGATGTCAAACCGATAGGACTGGTTGGCCGGTAGAAATGGCCTTTTCGACGATATCGGCGGCCATTTTCACTCCTCCATTCTTCTGTAGCGCTTTTTGCATTCTCAGGGCATTTTCTCGGTAACTGGGGACGGATAACACCTTTTCAATGGCTCCTCGTAAACGGGGAACTTCTAGACGGGAAATCGGAATCACTTCCCCTGTACCCGACCATTTTATCCGAGCAGATACCCCCGGTTGGTCGTTAGTGATGGGAATGGCCACCATCGGTACAGCTTGCGCTAGGGATTCTAGGGTAGTATTTAAGCCTGCGTGGGTGATAGTAAGAGAGGCTCTGGTTAAAAGCTCTAATTGGGGAGCGTAGGGAACAACTAGGGCGTTTTTTGTCGTTATTTGAATGTTAGAGTCGGTGTTGCCCAAGGATAAAACTAATTGTACCGGCAAATCGGCACAGGCTTCGGCGATCGCATTAAAGGCCGATTGTAGGCGAGTTTGAATTGTACCGAGGGAAGCATAAATCAAGGGTTGTCCGGTTAATTTTTCGTAGGGAAAAGGAATCGTTTTTCTGGTGGAGTAATCGTGAAAGGGACCGGTAAAGTGAAAGTGAGCGGGTAAATTTGGCCGAGGAAACTCGAATTCGGCAGGTTGTTGGCTAATTTGGGCGGTGGGTGAATAGCGTTGATTGATGTTTTGATAGGGAATTAACCCCCATTCTTGACGTTGCCGGTTGATTAACTCATTCAGAGGACGAGTCAGAGAGTCAAGGAGTTTATAGCCAAGTTTATTGCGAATAACCCCGATAAATGAGGGATTATAGTCCCAACTGGTCATAAAGGGCGGAATAAGCGGATCGCGATTTAAAACCAATGCCGAACAAAAACTGATAAAGGGAATAGCCAATTTTTCTGCGATTGTACCCCCTGAGGCGGAGACTTGATCGACAATTAGAGCATCAATTCCCAAGCGACGCATCTCTTGAGGGATAGTTTCAAAGAGGGCAGCGGTAGAATCACTTACTAATTGTACCGTGCGACGGACGGCGGCTGTTCCCTGTAATTGACCAATTTCGGCTAAATTTTTGGCTGATGTGCCTTTCGGATATTTGTCGGGTGCAATTGCCTGAAAATCTAACCCAGCTGCTTGCACCATTTCTTCACCATCAAGAGTTAAAAAACAGGTAACTTTATGACCGCGTTTTTGTAACTCTTTTCCTAAAGGTAGAAGAGAATAAATATGTCCAGAGGTTGTAGGACAGAGGAAACCAAAATGAGTCATTAAACACCTCCACAGGTTTTCTTTAATTCTTCTAGATTCCAGAATGCACCACCCAAGGCGGAGAATTGTATTCCTTCAAAGCAGTTACGCACGGCCCCCAAAGCGAGGGGATTAACTAGATAAATAAACGGGACGTATTCCTGTTGAAGTTGTTGAATTTCATTATAGATAACTTTGCGCTTCTCAAAGTCTAATTCTTGGGAACCCTTGACGTATAAATCGGCGATTTTTTTCTCCCAATCCGCCGCTTGCCAGCCTTGAATGGGAGGGCTGCCGGGTTGAGGTTGTTGGTTAAAAGCGTGGAGATTTCCATCTACATACCAAATATTGGGGGCGTGGGGTTCATTATCGCCGGTAAAACCTAAAATATGTGCTTCCCAATCTAGACTATTACTCAGTTTATCAACTAAATTGCTAAAAGCGATCGCTTGAAAATCCACTTGAATTCCTATTGCGGCTAAATCATTTTTAATTTGCGCCCCAATAGCTTCCCTGATTTTATTTCCTGCATTAGTAATCAGGTTAAATCTAACGGGATTATTATCGATATCGACTAGCAGATTATCACTATTATACTTAAATCCCGCCTCTAATAATAATTCTTTGGCTTTTTCGGGATTATAATCGTAACCTTTCAGGGTTTTATCGTAAAAAGGAGATTGGATAGAAAGAAAAGAGTTTTGTTCTTGTCCCAATCCTCGATAGATATCATCAATCATTCTTTGACGATTAATGCCGTAGGCAATAGCTTGGCGGAAATTTAAGTTATTAAACCAACGGGATTTAATCGGATCTACTAGGGGTTTTCCGTCGCGGTTTCCTTGATTGAGATTAAAACCGATAAATTGGGTTCCGTAGGCAGGTCCCCCGTTAAAAATAGTGAAATTTCCTCTTTCTTCTTCAGTTTTTAAGAGGGAGAAAAATTCGGGACTTACCCCAATAGAATCTAAACTTCCCGAACGAAATTGCAGTAAAGTTGTATCCTGAGATTCAACAATTGCCCAAATTACCGAAGTTATATGGGGTAATTGTTGTCCACGGTCATCTTTTTTCCAATAGTAAGGGTTATTCTCAAAAATAATCCTTTGTCCCGTTATATATTCTTTTAGTTTATAAGCACCATTAAAAACAATTTTATCAGGAGGAGTATCTAACCCCCAAGTGGAGAGAAATTCTAACCTACCATCGGGGCTTTTTTTCTGAATAGTTTTTTCTAAAGCGTGTTTAGGTAAAATCGGTGAACTGACAGCATCTAAAAAAGGAGCAAAAGGTTCGGGGAGTTTAAATTCGATTCTGCGATTATCTAGTTTAGTGATAACTGGAAATTCTTTTTTTAATCCTATTCTTAAACTATCGCGGTAGTTGTTAGGAATATCAGGATTTAGATATAAATCTTTATAGGTAAAAACCACGTCATCAACAGTTAAGGGTTGACCATCTGACCATTTTAAACCCTCTCTGATAGTAAAAATAATGCTCAAATTATCATCGGAAATTGTCCAAGATTCTGCTAAGACCGGTTCTTTTTTGCCAGTAATGGGATTTTCTGTTAATAGTCCTTCGTAGGTTAAACCAAAAATATTCGGGGATTCGGCCGATAAAACAGCATTAAAGGTTTTTGGGTCACTTAATACCGATATGACCACTTGATTGCGTCTAACTTGATTACCACAAGCAGTTAGGGAAATCAGCAATAAACAAGAAATTAAAAATACCGTTAATCCCCGCCAAAATTTGACCATAATCTTTAATATTTTTCTGTCCGACTATCTAGAAGTAGAGACCTTGCCTTGCTATATACACCGAAACTGACCAAGCTGAAAGCCGCTGGACTGTTTCCTTGCCCCATCAATATAACAGGAAATGAGACAAAAAATCTCGCCTAGGAAAGATTGACAAAGGCGAGAAACCGTGTTTCCATCAAGAATGGGAGATAAAATCTAAGAACGTTGTTCGATCGGTGTATAGGGGACTTCGTGTTCTCCAGTGTATATTTGGGTAGGACGGAAAATGCGGTTAGCATTTAATTGTTCTTTCCAGTGGGCCAACCAACCGGCCACCCGGGAGATGGCAAAAATCGGGGTAAATAAATCACTGGGGATGCCTAATTTCCGATAGACCAATCCCGAATAGAAATCCACATTAGCATAGATACCTTTTTCGCCGTAGATATCCACCACTGCTTGTTCTAATTCTAGGGCGATATCGTAGTATTCATCGGAACCTAATTCCGCGAATAATTGTTCGGCAAGGTTTTGTAAAATCGTCGCCCGGGGATCCTTAACTTTATATACCCGGTGTCCAAAACCCATAACTTTTTGTTTATTGGCGATACATTTTTCCACATAGGGACGAACATTAGCCACCGAACCGATTTCCTCTAACATTAACAATACTTCCTCGTTTGCCCCACCGTGGAGGGGGCCGGCGAGAGTTCCCACTGCTGAAGCGATGACACCGTAGGGGTCGGTTAAAGTGGAAGCCGTCACCATGGCCGAAAAAGTCGAGGCATTCATGGTATGTTCGGCGTGGAGGGTCAAACAGACATCGAAAACTTTCGCCGCTAAATCCGTTGGTCGTCTTTCCGTCAACATATAGAGGAAATTGGCCGCATAATCAAGACTATCGTTGGGCTGAATGGGATGATTACCTTTGCGAATTAATTGAAACGCCGCCACCATGGTGGGTATTTTCGCTAATAGCCGGACTACTGCCTGACGGATATATTCGGGATTATCCAAAGCCCGACGGGCATAGTATAACCCTAAAGCCGCCGCCGAAGTTTGTAGCGCATCCATGGGATGGCCTTTTTCGGGGAAGCATTTCATCATGTCTTCGATACGGTACTTGATGCGTCGATGATAACGGATTTCATCGGCAAATTCTTCCAGTTCCGCCCCCGTGGGCAGAACACCCCAGATAAGGAGATAGGCGGTTTCGAGGAAGGTACTTTTTTCGGCGAGTTCCTCAATCCGAATGCCCCGATACTCTAAGATTCCCTTTTGCCCATCCACAAAGCTGATACTCGATTGGGCGGCGGGAATTCCTTCTAAACCTGGCCGATATTCACAAACTGTCATAGTTCTACTTTCCGTGGCGAAGATTAAGCCCTAACGCTAACTTACTTGATCTTTCCACCCTTACCGAAATTTTATAGAAATTCTTCGGTTCTGCCTCTCCCGTTCAGGATTGGGGAGAAGTGGACGGAAATTACCCCTATTTAGCGATTGCTTCGTCGATTTAGTCAACCCTGCCCTAGCGCATTTTTTCTGGGCTTACTGTTGCGACTCTAGCTAGAGGACTTGATATTTATCTACTTTTATTGTAGCGAGACTATCTCGATCGATTGAGTAGATCAATAATTTTTTTTAAGTTTCTTCGGGATTAATATTTAACTCCCGCAGTTTTGCCGCCAATCGTTCGGCCCTTTGTCGTTCCGCTTCGGCCCGTTGACTTTCCGCTTCGGCCCGTTGTCGTTCCGCTTCGGCCCGTTGACTTTCCGTTTCGGCCCGTTGACTTTCCGTTTCGGCCCGTTGCCGTTCCGCTTCGGCCCGTTGTCGTTCTTGGTTGTAACTGGTGAAAGGTTGACCATCGGGATAATACAAGAGTAACTCTGGTTCGGCTAATTGAAAACGGATACCTAAACGAGGACTTACCCAATTATCGAGATTTTCTAGACTTTCGAGGCGATTTTCCCGACGAATACAGCCGCCCAAATCATTTTTATCGGGATTATAAATGTAGTATTCTTCCACACCATAACGGTCATAAAACAGCAGTTTTCTGGTCATTTCCGTTGGGGTATTGCCCGGAGAGAG
>NZ_SFBZ01000055.1:0-17241 GCF_007095495.1 Microcystis sp. M_QC_C_20170808_M9Col
CAATGATGCAACTCTCGAAGAATTATCGGACTTACTGTATGAAAAGACACAGGTGAAAGTCAGTAGAGCCACCCTGGGGCGGCTGACGCAAAAACTCAATTACAGTTTCAAAAAAAAACACTACACGCGGCGGAAAAAGAAAGTGAAAGGGTGCAGCAAAAAAGAGTGGAATACTGGTCAGAAGTTAGGGAAATTGAGGCATCAAAACTAATTTTCATCGATGAATCGGGGGTGAATTTAGCCCTTTTGAGACTCTATGCTAGAGCCTTAATTGGCCAAAGAGCTCGGGGAAGAAAACCACAAAAAAGAGGGAGAAATATTTCAATAATTAGTGCTATAAGCTTAGAAAAAGTTGTGGCATCAGTCAACATATACGGTGCAGTGGATGCGGTAACATTTGAAGGATTTATTCTGAAGGAAGTGCTGCCAAAAATTAAAGAAGGAGACTGTTTGCTCATGGATAACGCCAAGATTCATCTCGGAGAAATGGTCAGAGAAATAATTGAACAAGAAAAAGCTAGACTCATCTATTTACCTCCTTATTCTCCCGAATTCTCTCCTATTGAAAACTTTTGGTCAAAAGTCAAAGCGATATTAAGAAAACTGAAGGCGAGAACTTACAAAGACTTAATAGAAGGGATTGAATTAGCTATGTTAGAAGTTACTCAAAAAGATATTCGCAATTGGTTTACTCACTGTTGCTACTGTACCTCATGAGTCAGAGAATTGCTATAGTTCATGGTGATTTTTATTCCATAGAAGCTTGATAGAGTGGGCATGAGTAAGAATAGCAATAAAGGTTGCTTTCTAAAAGTTTGCCCCCTATTGTAAGCGCTCGCCCCTCCTTCTCAAAAAACGATCGCCTCTTCTCATCCCCAAAAACGATCGCCCTTTCTCATCCCCAAAAAGCGACCACACGATGAAAAGAGATTAATTTGTCTAAAAATTTGCTAGACTGGGGGCAATAAAGGCTTATTTTAAAGGTGGTAAGTCAATGTGGTGGCAAAGTTCTCGATTAGACCGTATTGAAGCCAATATGGAGCGTATTGATGCAAGAATAGAACGTCTGGCGGAAATCAGTGAAGCAACGAATCGGCGTATTGATCGGTTTGTGGAGGCTACTGCTCAACAAATGGAAGACTCTAAGGCTCGTATTGACCAACTGCAAAAAGGGATGGAACAGCTTCAGCGTGCAGTTGGCTATTTTTTAAGTCAAGACGGCAATTAGTGATCGCAATTCCCCCAAAAATGCTCTATACAGTGCTTAATGCTTTGATTTTCGCTATCTCTGTTTCTAAGTTGGGAAGTTTTTGATTATATTTTTGGGCTGTTTCTAACCATAAATCTTTTACCATCAGTAATTCTTTTAGGGTTTCTTCTAAGGTTTCACCCTGAGCCAAACAGCCAGATAGTGCTGGAATTTCAGCGACAAAACCGCCTTCTTCACAGGGATAAATAATAATTGGATAATTCATCTTTAGTTGTCTCCGATAATTTCAAGGACTCGACGAATATAAACAGATTTTACTTTTTTATTATGAACAGGTATGATCAAAATAATATCATTTCTTTTAAAAATGTGATGGCTACCTGTAATTCGATCAAGGGAAAACCCTTCTAATTCTAGCAGTTTACAAATATCGTTGAATCTTGCGTTATTAGGACTATTCTTGAGTAGTTCTAGTAGTTTATCCCTTTTAGACACGAGTGAATGCCATTCAACAATGAGCTTGAGCAGAAATCCATTTTAACCCAAAAGGAGAAAACTTTTAAGTACCTAAGCAAAATTAATTACACATTTCGATAAAGCTTTTGCCTTTTGCCTTTTGCCTTTTGCCTTTTGCCTATCCTAACCAAGAAATTAATTTTGCACGACTACTTAACAATACACACGTTCTAACATAGCGGCAGTGAGAGATTTTTGGCCGTGATAATAGAGACGACGATTGAGACAACCGATCGATTTAACATAGGTAGATAGGGTTCCCAGATCATGGGAAATAATTAAAATGGTCATCCACTCATTCAATTCTTGCAACAGGGAAAAAATACTAGCACGCATTTGGGGATCGACACTGGCAGTGGGTTCATCTAAAATCAAGAGACGGGGTTCTACTGCTAAAGCGCGAGCGATATAAACCCGTTGGCGCTGTCCTCCTGAAAGTTCAGCAATCGATCTTTTTTTCAACGCTAACATTCCCACACTATCTAAAGCTTTATCTACCCTTACCTCATCTTTTTTACTATAGCCTTGCCAGAGTTTTTTGCTGCTCAATCTCCCCATTTTCACCACCTCACCCACAGTGATGGGAAATGAGCGATCGCATTCGACAAACTGCGGCACATAACCGACTAATTCCCGACCTTTTTGGACACTTTGCCCCAAAATACTGACTTCTCCCCGCCAAGGTTTAATTAATCCCAGTAAAACCTTAAGGAGGGTAGTTTTTCCTCCTCCATTCGGGCCGATAATTCCGAGAAAATCCAATTCTTCAATGGTTAAATTAATATCTTCGAGGATGGGTTCCTGTTCGTAGCCGGCCCAGAGATTATTAATGGTAATGATCGTTGACATATACAATAGGGCAAAATTAACTTCTTGGTTGGGATAGGCAAAAGGCAATAGGCAATAGGCAAGAGGTAGTTAGATATGTGCAATTAATTGTGTCTAGCTACATATACAAACAATTACTGATTTAAAACTGTGGCCATTTTTTGGGAAACTTGTCGCAGGTTTTCACTCCAATTTTGAGCAAAGGCACTGATAAGGATTACCTGTCCCCCAATTTCCCTAGCAATAGTTTCGGCACTTTTCTGGCTAAATTCTGGTTGAGCAAAAATAACTTTAATATTCTCTTTTTTTGCCTGTTTGATTAGTTGACTTAACTGGGCAGCACTGGGTTGATTGCCTTCGATTTCGATCGCGATCATCTCTAAACCGTAATCTTGGGCAAAATAGCCCCACTCAGGATGAAACACCATAAATTTTTTGTTTTTGATCCCTGCCAAGTTTTGCCGAATTTCTTGATCTAATGCGTCTAATTCCTGACTGAATTTTTCCAAGTTAGCCCGATAGATAGCTTCCTGACCCGGATCGAGTTGTGCTAGGGTTTGATAAATAGTCTCTGCTTGTGCTTTGACTCGTTTTGGTGATAACCAAATATGGGGATCTAGGGTGTTTTTTCCTTCTTGATGTTTTTCTTCCTTGCTGTGATCGTGATCATGTTCTGCTGTCAAAGGGATTTTATCTACTCCTTGACTGGTATCGACGATTAACATCTGTTGGTTAACACTGTTTAAGCGATCTTTCCAGGCATCTTCTAAGGATACACCGATTTTAAAGTAGGCTTGCGATTGGGCTGTGGTTTTTAATTGTTCGGGTTTTGGTTCATAGGTGTGGGGATCTGTCCCGGGTTGAATCATGGCATTAACACTGACTCTATCACCGCCGATGCGTTTGACGAAATATTCCTGCGGTACGATACTCACTGTCACCTGTAAGGGTGTCTTTGCTTCCTCTTCCTTGACCGAGGGACCACTACAAGCTGTTAAGCTGGCTATAGTCAGGGTTAAAGCGATCGCTGTTAACTGGAAATTTTTACCCATCGGATTAACTGAGTCTGATTATGATTCTGATCTTATCACAGTCGGTGAGAATCGTTATCATTCTGAAAATATCTCTGTATAGATGTACTGGTTTTTCGTCCTTCGATCTTTCGCTCCCAATTAAAAAATTTTCTCTTGCTAACTAGGGCTTGACATGATATTATATAGATAATGGAAAATCCGTGCGCCTGCGACCCCCCTCTGGTCAAGTCAAATAAAGCCCAAAAGAATTAACCCCAAAAAGTAGTGGGTGAACTGATAACTGATACTCGTTAAGACTGCACCAGAGCAGGGAGAGGAAGCCTGAGCATTTGTACTAAAACTCCCAAGAGGCAGTTTAAATTCAGTAGAGCTTAACTAGAGCTTGCTGAATAAATCTAAAAACCGTGTTGGGTAAGACTTTTAGACTTTTTGGGAAATCAAAAAGTACCGGACATGGGAGTGAGCGGGGGGAAAATTCAGGGACTTTTTCCCTGAAAATTAGGTAATTGACCGCCTGAAAATGGGTAAAACCCCACACCCCACACCCCACACCCCACACCCCACACCCCACACCCCACACCCCACACCCTACACCCCACACCCCACACCCCACACCCTGTCCCCACGAAAAACTTTTTGCCGCAAACCCTAACTAAAAACCGAGCGCCGATCACTAAAAAATGACTTTTGCCTCCGTTATTCGCAACATTGAAAAATCGCCTTTAACTGCCGAACTTATCCAAAAACTGGAGAAAAACGGCAATTTAACCCTAACTGGTCTTGCCCGCTTACCGAAAGGATTAATAAGCACAGCTTTCGCCCGTTGTCAAGGAAAAAATCTTTTAATTATCTGTGCCAATCTGGAAGAAGCGGCACGTTGGGCGGCACAATTAGAAGCGATGACGTGGAAAGGTGTTTTCTTTTATCCCACCTCGGAAGCTTGCCCCTACGAGACATTTAATCGGGAATCCGAGATGATTTGGGGACAGATGCAGGTATTATCGGCAATCAGTCATCAAGAGGCCGGAATTGCGATCGTTACCACCGAAAAGGCCCTGCAGCCCCATTTACCCCCTAGAGAGGTTTTCGAGCAGTATAGCGATAATTTTGCGGTAGGAAGGGTTATAGAAGCCAAAAACCTCGATCTAACCCTAGCTAGATTAGGATATGAACGGGTTTCACTGGTAGAAACCGAAGGACAATGGAGTCGTCGCGGCGATATCGTTGATATTTTCCCAGTTTCGGCAGAATTACCGGTCAGGTTAGAATTTTTCGGCGATGAATTGGAAAAATTGCGAGAATTTGACCCTGCCACCCAAAGATCCCTCGATTCTATCCCCAATCTGCTTCTTACTCCCACTAGCTTCGCAGCGATGATTGCCCCTTCTCTTCCCCCGACAGTGGCCGATTATTTGGAGGCTGAAGAGCGAGAAAAATTGGCTAATGGCATTTATCCAGAGGGAATTGAGCGATTTTTAGGCTTGGCCTTCCGTCAACCTGCTTCTTTATTGGATTATCTCCCCGAAAATACCCTTATTGCCTTTGATGAACTGGAAAGCTGTCAAGCTAGAAGCGATCGCTGGATAGAATATATTGGGGAACGCTGGCAAGAGATAGAACCAGCTTTACCGCAAATTCACCGTTCTTTTGGCGAATCTCTGCAAATATCGGTTAAATTTCCCCATCTCTACCTCTCAGAAATAGACGATCACCTGTCCGAAAATAGCCTTAATCTCTCCAGTCGTCCGATTCCCACCAATCCGGGGCAATTCGCCAAACTAGCGGAAATTTTACGGGGAAAAAGAGAGATTTATAGCGGTATTAAAGTAAATAAGTACGCTACATGGTTAATATCTGCCCAACCCTCCCGTACAGTCTCGTTATTACAGGAACACGACTGCCCAGCCCAATTTATCCCCAATCCCCTCGATTTTGGGGCGATCGAGCGATTAATCATTCAAAACACCGCTACAGCCCTAAAATACTCAGGATTAGCTGAATTAGAAGGTTTTATCCTACCCACCTATCGCATAGTCGTCGTTAGCGATCGAGAGTTCTTCGGACAACATCTTTTAAATACTGCTGGTTACGTCCGCAAACGTCGGCAAGCAGCCTCGGTACAGGTGGACGTGAACAAACTCCGTCCCCTCGATTTTGTAGTACATAAACACCATGGCATCGGGCAGTTTATCAAACTAGAAAAGCAGGAAAGCACAATTAGCGGAATAGTGCAAGGTCGAGATTATCTAGTTATTAAGTATGCCGATGGATTATTGCGGGTTCCTGCCGATTCTGTTGATAATCTCTCCCGTTATCGTCATACAGGTAGTCAAGAGCCTGAATTACATAAAATCTCTGGCAAAGCGTGGGAAGCGACGAAAGCTCGCGTCAGGAAGTCGGTTAAGAAGTTAGCGGTTGATTTAATCAATATTTACGCCCAACGCACCCAAAAATCGGGTTTTGCCTATCCGATGGATAATCCCTGGCAGCGGGAGTTAGAGGATTCTTTTCCCTACCAACCCACTGCCGATCAACTGAAAGCGATACAGGATGTGAAACGGGATTTAGAAAGCGATCGCCCGATGGATCGATTAGTCTGTGGGGATGTGGGTTTTGGTAAGACAGAAGTGGCGATTCGTGCTATTTTTAAAGCTGTCACCACGGGTCATAAACAGGTGGCTTTATTAGCACCAACAACGATTTTAACCCAACAACATTATCACACCCTAAAGGAGCGTTTTGCCCCCTATCCCATTAATGTGGGTTTATTAAATCGTTTTCGCACCAATTCCGAGAAAAAAGATATCGTCCAGCGCTTGAAAACGGGGGAATTGGATATAGTAGTGGGGACGCAGTTGTTATTGAGTAAAGCGGTGGAGTTTAAAGATTTAGGATTATTGGTAATTGATGAAGAACAGCGTTTTGGGGTCAATCAAAAGGAGAAAATTAAGGCTTTTAAAAGTAATATTGATGTGTTAACCTTGAGTGCGACACCGATTCCCCGGACTCTTTATATGTCCCTTTCTGGGGTGCGAGAAATGAGTTTAATTACCACACCCCCTCCCTCTCGTCGTCCCATCCAGACCCACCTTTCCAGTTATAATTCTGATGTGATTAGAACGGCAATTCGCAATGAATTGGATCGGGGGGGACAGGTTTTTTATGTAGTACCAAGAATCGAGGGAATTGAAGAAAAAGCGGCAGCAATTCAAGGGATGATTCCGGGTGCTAGAATTGCCATCGGCCATGGTCGTATGGATGAGTCCGAATTAGAGACCACCATGTTAGCTTTTAATAATGGGGAAGCGGATATCTTAGTCTGTACGACTATTGTGGAGTCGGGGTTAGATATTCCCAGAGTTAACACGATTATCATTGAAGATGCCCAAAAATTCGGTTTAGCGCAACTCTATCAACTGCGGGGACGGGTGGGGCGATCGGGAGTACAAGCGCACGCTTGGTTACTTTATCCGGCCAAGGCAGAACTAACAGAAACCGCTCGGGAAAGATTAAAGGCAATTCAAGAATTTACCCAGTTAGGATCGGGGTATCAATTAGCAACTAGGGATCTGGAAATTCGCGGTGCGGGTAACTTATTAGGTGCGGAACAATCGGGACAAATGGAAGCGATCGGTTTTGATCTATATATGGAAATGTTACAGGAAGCTTTGCGAGAAATTCAAGGTCAAGAAATTCCTCAAGTGGAGGATACCCAAATCGATCTGAAATTGACGGCATTTATTCCTAACGATTATATATCCGATCCGGAGCAGAAAATGGATGTCTATCGGGCGATCGCTACTGCCAATTCTCAGAAAAATTTAGGACAAATTGCTGCGGATTTAGTGGATAGATATGGGGCAATTCCTTCCCCAGTGGCACAATTATTTAAGGTAATCGAGTTAAAACATCTGGCTAAATCCCTCGGTTTTTCGCGAATTAAACCCGATGGAAAACAGCATATTATCCTCGAAACTCCTATGGAGGAACCAGCGTGGAAATTATTACAAGAACACCTACCCCAACATATACAATCACGCTTTGTTTATAGTCCCAAACAGGTGACGGTTAGGGGTTTAGGATTGGTAAAACCATCACAGCAGTTAGATAGTTTATTGGAGTGGTTAGCTAAGTGTAAAGATGGTTTACCGATGGGGAATTAGACTAAATCCTGTTTAAAAAGTATAGGAGAGTGGGTGATGGGGAGATGGGGAGCAGGGAGCAGTGGGAATTATAAATTAGGGTTTGCTGAATAAGTCCCCAGAGGGAATCTAGAAACCACACAGTTGATGATAGGGGGTGCGTTACGACGGATTGTCACCTTCAAGTCAAAGCAGCAATTTTTGCCGTCTAACGCACCCTACTTTTTACTTTTTGCCGCAAACCCTACTTAGTTGATGATAGGTGGTGCGTTACGACGGATTGTCACCTTCAAGTCAAAGCAGCAATTTTTGCCGTCTAACGCACCCTACTTTTTACTTTTTGCCGCAAACCCTACCTATGAGGTGCTTTGGGTACGGAGAGAGAGGGATTCGAACCCTCGTTAAAGTTACCCCTAAACAGCATTTCCAGTGCTGCGCCTTCAACCGCTCGGCCATCTCTCCAATTGAGGTCACGATCATCAATCCTACAGCAAATGCTGCCGATCTGTCAAATTATTTTTCTTTTTCCGACGATGACCGATCAGGTTAAACTTCATCTTGACGGGAAACGCTGTCAGTTAAGCACACCCTAGATATTGATTTAAGATTGCGGCTGTAGCTAGACCAGTTTTTTGCCAACTAAACTCATCGGCCCGTTTTTTGCCTAGATGACTTAATTTTGAGTGTAATTGTCGATCTTGAGCGATAATTTTCAGGGCATCGGCCAGGGCCTCGACTCGATAGGGATCGATTAAAATTGCCGCTGTTGCCGTGACTTCTGGCAAAGATGACAAATTTGAGGTAATGACGGGTGTACCGCAGGCCATAGCCTCTAAAACGGGCAATCCGAAGCCTTCCCAGAGACTAGGGAAGACTAAAGCAGTGGCTTGACTGATAACTTTGGGTAGGTGATCGTAGGGGATATAGTCGAGAAATTTAATGCGATCGCTGACTGCTAATTCCCGCGCTTGTTGTTGTAAATTGGGGGTATAACGGCGATCAAAGCTGCCGGCAATCCAAAGATGATAATCTGTTAAATCTGGGGGCAGTTGGGCAAAAGCGGCGATTAAACGCGGTAAATTTTTATAGGGATTGGGACGACCGAGATAGAGAAAATAGGGATGTTCTGGCTTATTATCTTCCATAGGGCGAAAGTGATGATGATCGTAGGCTAGGGGAATAGAAGTAATTTTATCGGCGGGAATTTGATAATATTCAGTGATATCTTTGGCCGTTGCCTGAGAGTTGCAGATAATATGTTTTGCCTGTTGTAATACCTGCGGCACATAATAACGGAAATAGTGAGTTAAGGGGGAAGTAAAACTGGGAAACCGCAGGGGAATTAAATCGTGGACCATGACGACAAAGCGACAGGGAGAATTTATCGGCGCTTCTGGAAGGGGAGAAAAGAGTAAATTGGCCTTTAATTGTCGGTAAATTGACGATAACCGAAACTGAGTCCAGAGTAAGCGTTTTAAATGACCTTTCGCTCCTCGATCGGGTCCGAGACCTTTGGGGATAGAATAACAGTTAAAGTCGGGATAACTATTAGCTGTTAGTAGGGTTGGTTCTAAATTTTTCAGGTAGGGTAAGAGGTTAAGAATGTAGGTACTGATTCCCGTGGGTTGGGGAAAAAGTACCGAGAGATTAATTAATAATTTAGGCTGTGTATTCACTAATTACCCTGTTGATATTTGCTGAGAATTTCTGAGATATATTGGTAGCCTTCCAGTCCAATTGATTTAATCAGGGAGGAACGTTCCAGACTGAAAGTCTGTTCAAAAGCTGCGATATTTTTGCCGCGAATAACCGTTAATAGACTAGCAGCTTGTCGCCATTCTACTGCACCGATTTCGTGTAGCCAATACATTCCTAGAGAACCCATATAAATTGCCTGTTCAAAATTCTTATCTTGATAGTAAGCTTCGCCTAAATAAGTTAGTAATAAACCTTGCAGATATACATCTCCGTAGTATTTGGCCGATTCCAATCCTTGCCGGAGAATATTAATCGCTTCTTGGGGTCTTTCGAGGACAAGATATGCTAAACCTAAACTGCTACAACAAAGGGATTTACTCTGCCAATCTTGGAGACTTTCCGCTAACTTTAATCCCTGCTGTAAATACTCGATCGAACTTTGATAAA
This sequence comes from Microcystis sp. M_QC_C_20170808_M9Col, assembly GCF_007095495.1. Classification (NCBI taxonomy): domain Bacteria; kingdom Bacillati; phylum Cyanobacteriota; class Cyanophyceae; order Chroococcales; family Microcystaceae; genus Microcystis; species Microcystis sp. M_QC_C_20170808_M9Col. The sequence continues at coordinate 9,876 of NZ_SFBZ01000055.1, forward strand.
TTTCGGGATCGTATCTCTCTAACTGTTGCGCTTCCTGTACCTGACTATAACCCAAATTAGCTAAAGCGTTAGCCTGTCCTAAACTATTACCCTGTTGACGACTTAAAATTAAAGCTCTCTGACTTAAATTAATCGCTTCTGCATAGTTTTTCTGGATAGCATTGAGACGGGATAAATGGTTTAAATTAGCTATTTCACAAGCATAATCCTGTTGTTGACGGGCAATTTCTAAAGCTTGTTGATGACATTCTCTGGCCTGTGGATAGTCGCCGCGAATGCGATTAGAATAGGCAATTAAAGTTAAAATTCTCGCCTTTTCTCCCGTGCCTTCCACATAACGCAGAGGAATTGATAAATAATCTAAGGCCTCCTTGAGATAACTACCAGAAAAGGAGGCAAAAATTCCCCCGTATAAAGGAAAATAATCCCGTTGAGCAAAGGTTCTCAGAATTTGTAAAGCCATCTGAAAACAGCCCCGACTATAGAGAGAATTTTTACTAACTTGCTCGAAACTATTGGTTAACAGCGACCAAATTAAAGCAAAGGTGAGAAAGGTAGAAATGGATAATTTGGCTCCTAATTTTTCGCTATAGATGCGCTGATCAAAAAAGTTAATTAGTCCTCTTTGGATATATTGAAAAACAATAGCAGTTTCTACCCAATCGGTTAAAGTTAAATCCTGAGTGAGAGGATCAAAAGCTTGTTGATTAGCTAAACTTTCTAATACTCGTTTTAACCAAGAGGGATTAACTTTACTTGCCCAAATTTGCCAAGGAGTCACTCGCTCATTATCATTAGTAAAACCAAGATTGCGATTTTGTTCGTAGAGCCAACTGGTGAGATCATTCGATAAATTTGACCAAGTATTTAACCCCAGATTAATCCCCGTGGCAATTTGCCATAAATCCGCTTCTCCCCGCTGCTGAGAAACTGTCTGTAAATGCTTGGCTAACTGTTGCAATTGTTCTAGGGTTAAAGCATTATTTTGATTGGGATCAATTAAATTTACTAAAGTCAGTAAACGATCCTCTCGATCGATTTTTACCAGATTATTGATCGCCGCTGCAGTGAGAGAATTTTGCTGATTGGTTTTTTGATATTTTTCCCATTCACTTTCGATCGTTTCCAGGGCCCGCAAAACTCTACTGGCTTTAATTTTTGTTTCTAACTGTGAGCGAGTAACGATTATTTTTTCGGTTAAACAACGCTCAAAAATTTCTCCTGTGCCATTTTTTACTCCCTCGGCTAAAAGGTTATAAACCTGTGATTTAGCCCTAATTTTTCCTTCCAAAGTTAGATTGACAATGCGATCAATTAGTGCATTATAAGTTTCGTTGAAGTTATCTCTATTTTCTGTCATAGGGGGTTTTTCAGTTATCAGTAATCAGTAATTAGGGAGCGGTAAACAGCAATCAGTAATCAGTGAACCGAAAACTCACCTCTGATCACCGAGTCACTGATCACCGATAAGGCTGATATTTGGGGGAATTGTCTAGAAATCATGACAAAATTTTTGTAATGGTTGAGCAGGCAAGAGATAAGATAGCATAAGTATAGAATTTAACAAAAAATCTGGTTAACGGACATTGATCAAGTCGATAGCGCAGTGTCAAACAAGTTCTTTTCCCGCTCAGGTATGGCAATTAGATCACGGCTTAACCGTAATTCATCAGTATTTACCCGTGACTCCTGTGGTGGTAGTAGATGTGTGGGTGAAAGCAGGTGCGATCGCTGAACCCGAACCATGGTTAGGTATGGCCCATTTTCTCGAACACATGATCTTTAAGGGGACAAAAAAACTTCCCCCCGGACTCTTTGACTATTTAATCGAAAATTGTGGCGGAATGACCAACGCTGCCACCAGTCACGATTACGCACACTTCTATCTCACCACCAGTGTGGACCAAATTGAACATACCCTACCCCATCTGGCCGAAATTCTCCTCCATGCTGAAATTGACGATGAGGAATTCTATCGGGAAAAAGATGTAGTTTTAGAAGAATTACGGGCCTGTTATGATGATCCCGATTGGATTGCCTACCAAACCCTCTGCGGAAGTATCTATCAAAACCATCCCTACGGACGCTCTATTCTAGGTGATCAACCCTGTTTAGAGCAATTAACCCCCAATCAAATGCGCTGTTTCCATCGCACCTATTATCAACCGGAAAATATGTGTGTGGCGATTATCGGGGGAATTGAACCCCAAGCAGCTTTAGAAATTATCCGGCAATCTTTTCGGGAATTTCCCGTCCCCTCAGAATCCCCCTCCCATCTAGTGGCTGCCGAACCCCCCCTGATCGAAATTCGTCGTTCCCAAGTACATTTATCCCACCTAGAACATTCTCGCCTCTTGATGGGATGGATGGGACCGGGATGCGATCGCCTAGAAGATGCCTTTGGATTAGACTTGCTTTCGGTAATTCTTGCCGGGGGACGCTGTTCGCGGTTAGTGCGACAGCTGCGGGAAGAAGCGCAAATCGTCCTCGATATTAACAGTAATTTTTCCCTGCAACGAGATTCCAGTCTCTTTACCATCGGCGCTTGGCTATCTAGCTCACAAATCGAGACAATTGAAGGCATTATCTGTGAACATATCCAACATCTGCACGATGATCCCGTCACCCCCGCAGAATTACACCGCACTCAACAGTTATTAGCTAACGATTATATTTTCTCCACAGAAACCCCGGGCCAATTAGCGGGACTCTATGGATATTATCAAACCCTGAGAGCTGCCGACCTAGCAACGATCTATCCCCAAGTTATCCAAAGTTTGCAACCGTCAGATCTCCAGCGTCTCGCTCGTCAGTATCTCTCCCCGGAGCGATATGCTATTACAGTAATGCAACCCTGTGAATAAACGATGTCCGCTTCCCCCATTCACCGCTTAACCTTAGAAAATGGCATCACTCTTTTAGTGGTGGAAAATACGGCCGTGGAGTTGGTTGCAGGGAGGATTTTTCTCAAAAATGCGGGTACTCGTTGGGAAAAAACCGAAAAAGCGGGTTTATTTCGTCTGTTAGCAGTGCTGCTCACCAAAGGTACAGAAAAGTTATCTTCCCTAGAAATTGCTGATCGCATTGAGTCCACGGGGGCCGGTTTAAGTGCGGACACGGGGACTGATTATTTTGTGGTTAGTTTAAAGACCGTTACCAAGGATTTTTTAGATATATTGCGTCTAGCGGCGGAAATTATTCGTTTTCCCAGTTTTCCCCCTCCAGAAATCGAATTAGAGAAAAATCTCACCCGTCAAAGCATTCGCTCTCAATTGGAACAGCCTTTTAATGTGGCTTTTAATCAATTACGCGCCGCTATGTACCCGGATCACCCCTATGGTATGTCTTTATTGGGTACGGAGGCAACGGTTGCTCAATTGCAACGGGATGACCTGCTGGCCTATCATAGTCGCTTTTTCCGTCCCGATAACTTGGTAATTAGTCTTTCCGGCCGTATTACCCTAGAGCAAGCAGTAAAAGCAGTGACGGAAATTTTTGGCAGTTGGTCAATTCCCGATCTTCCTTTATCTAGTTTACCCCCAGCCGCTTTTGATTTTCAGCCCACCTGTTTAACTACCGTCCAAGCTAGTCAACAGGCGATCGTTATGTTAGGATACCCCGGCTCTTCTGTACAAGAGGATGATTATGCGGTTTTAAAATTATTGAGTACCTATCTGGGGAATGGGTTATCTAGTCGTTTATTCGTGGAATTGCGAGAAAAACGGGGATTAGCCTACGATGTTTCTGCTTTTTATCCCACCCGTCTCGATTCTTCCCAATTTGTCATTTATATGGGAACTGCACCCCAAAACACAGCGATCGCAGTGGCGGGATTGCGTCAGGAAGCAGAAAGGTTATATAAAGTAACTTTGAGTGAAGAGGAGTTACAGTCAGCTAAAAATAAGTTATTGGGTCAATATGCTCTCGGTAAACAAACTAACGCCGAAATCGCTCAATTATACGGTTGGTATGAAAGCTTAGGTTTGGGGATTGAATTCGATCGCACTTTCCCAGATTCTATTAATCAGATTACTGCCGAACAAGCGCGATCGGTAGCCAGTAAATATTTTCAAAATCCTTACATTTCTCTAGTCGGTCCAGAAAATGCGATCGCTGAAATTCTCTAGTAAGACCAAAAAGCAGCAATAAGAAACTATTGCTGCTACTATTTTTGATTAACTCCCCGGGTGGGATTCGAACCTACGACCAATCGGTTAACAGCCGACCGCTCTACCACTGAGCTACCGAGGAAAGCTACTCACAATTAATAATTATAATCATAAGTCCCTCAATAATGCAAGTGTTTTCTGGATTTTTTCTCAAAAAAATTTCCGGTGCCGGTAGCGGTGGGCGGAGAATCCACTATTGTGGAGATAAGGACACCATTAAGTCTAGTCTATGCTTGCTCATCACCGCCGTCCCGTTTCCTTCTGTCTGCTCTCGACAGATCTACCCATCCTCTCCACTTTAGACACTGCCGCTACCCTCTACCAAAAGGATCGCCACTGGTTTCATCTTCTCCTCAATCAACCACCAGTCGCTCTCGCAGAAATAGAGACACTTAAACCCGAAAATAATCAAAATAAGTTAATTTGGCTAGAAATTTCAGCCAATCGGGTAATTATGACCATGCAGGGCCAGGGAAGATTCGCCTATCGTCATTTTTGGGAGCAAGGGGTTTTTGGTGTCAGTCGCTTCTGGTTAAATGCCGAAAGTTCTCAACCGGGTTACGCTTTTCGCCTCCGCAACTATACCCGTAGTCTCAAATTAGAGGGGAATAATTTCCCCGAATATTTGCGTCTAGAGTACGAATTATGGTCAGATAACCTGATTTTAGGTCATTATGTCCTTCATTTGCAAGTACACCAATAAATAGGGTTGGCTGAATAGAGCTAAAAACCTTGTGGGAGAAGACTTGTAGGCTTTTTTGTCCTCAAAAAGTGCCAGCCGGTGGCAAAATTTAGGCACTTTTTCCCCGAAAATTAGGTAATTGTGGGGTGGATTGAAGACTTAGTGCTACACTTCCCGAAAAGTCTATTTTATTTCAGCTTGTTGTTAGGAATCCACTTAAAAGACGTTGTTTAATCTGGCTAATAAGCTCTTGGGTATGATATGGGGAAAAGTTCCGGCGATTGCGCTAAAATGGGGTAGTATGCCGAAAGTTGACCCATATCGTTACTCTGAAGACTGTTAGACAGAAAGTTTCTGTATAATATGTAGTTAGGCGGTGCGAAAGGTCAGTAGTTAAGGAGCGAACCCGGAAAGTAGTAGGAGTACAGCACATGAAGTGGAATTGGAATACACCGGCTTGGGAGACCCCCATCGGCAAGGCCGATGGGGTAGAGCTGTTTTGTTTGCCTGGCAGTATAGTTCCTGAAGAGGGCTGGCCTGACACGTTCTGGCGCCACGTCAGCGAGAGACATCTTCTTCTTGGAGTTGAAGCTCAGCGAGTGATCCGCCTCTTTCGGGAACTTGAGCCAGGCGAGTCGGCGCGTTGCCACTTTCCGCCGTGGGGGCTGGCGTTCTATGAGTGGGATACCCTGCTCTTCGCGGCGACCCTCTGCTACGAATGCAACAACGCCTACATTTACACTGCTCAGGGCAAGGAGCTACGCGCCTTCGATCCAGCTGGGCCGAACGCTGCCCGACTCCGCGACGTTCTGAAGCAGCATCTGCCGCTGTAGTGCGATCGCTATCGCCGTAGGGTGCGTTCGCTAATGCAAGTCCTATTGCTCCAGCGATCGCTTTTGGGGAACGCACCATGCACATTGATGGCAGTGCGATCGCCGTTATCTTCTTGATTAAACTTTAAAACTGCCATTGCTTGGGATAGGATCGCCAAGGGCGATCGCTTTTTGGGGATAAGGAGAGGCGATGCCGAAGGCACTGCGTAGCAGATCGCTGATCTTGTCGTTTAGGTCAAGGTAACAAAACCCAACAAGCTTTGTTATAATATTTTTGTCATAAAGCAAGACTTATAAAAATAGATTTATGCCAGAAATTACTCGATTTTATGGAATTATCATTAAAATCTTTTTTGCCGATCATCCACCTCCCCATTTTCATGCGATTTATGGAGAATATAACGCCCTATTTAATCTGGAAACCTTAGAAATCATTGAAGGAGACTTACCTAATAGAGCCACAAAAATGGTTGTAGAATGGGCAACAATCTATCAATCAGAATTATTGAAAATGTGGAACACTCAAGAATTTAATAAATTACCACCCTTGAAATAAAACAATGCTTTATCCCAAAATAACATCAGCCGAAATCATTGAAAATTATACTCTATTGGTGCATTTTTCTAATCATCAAGCTAGAAAATATAACTGTGAAAATCTACTAGAAAAAACGATGTTTTCTTCCCTTAAAAACTATGCTTTCTTTAAAAACTTTCAACTTGATCCATCAGGTAGCGGAATCGTTTGGAATGATGAAGTTGATATAAGCGAGTATGAAATTTGGATCAATGGAATTGAACTATGATTGCCGATCTTGTAGTGCGATCGCTGTCATCTTGTTGATTAAACTTTAAAATTGTCATTGCTTGGGATGGGAACGCCAAGGGCGATCGCTTTTTGGGGATAAGGAGAGGCGATCGCTATCGCCGTAGGGTGCGTTCCCTAATGCAAGTCCTGCTACAAAGCGCTCGCTTTTGGGGAACGCACCATGCACATTGATGGAAACTGTGAAGTTAGAAGCATGAAAACCAACCCCCGATCATGTTACGCTACCGCTAACCCATCCTACAAATAATTGTTCCTCCCTACTTATCAAAAAAATGTTTGATATTATGCTTAAAATTTCTAAAACCTCTCTTCAAGTATTAGGCAGTGAAATATTTAATCAGATAAGCAAAAGTAAATAACTAAAAACAAAACATTTATTAAATCAAAAAAGGTTGAACATGGTAAGAAATGCGACAAATAAATTATTGCAAAATGCTAAAAAACTAAAAAGTGACGAGTTTTATACACAACTTTCAGATATAGAAAGTGAGTTGCAACACTATAAAAGTCATTTTGAAAATAAAGTAGTTTATTGCAATTGCGATGACCCCCGAATTAGTAACTTTTTTAAGTATTTTGCTGCAAACTTTAAAAAGTTAGGTCTAAAAAAAATAATAACATCTTGTTATCGAGAACAAGGGAGAGATTTATTTAATACAGAAGAAGATGAAAAGGGTTTTTTCTTTGAATATACAGGTACAGATAGAGAAAAAAATAAACCTATTTACACTGACATTATAGCAATTCTTGGAGCTATGAAGTACAATGGAAAGCAAATAGACAAATAATAGAACTTACCAGCTTCCTATGAGACCCTATTCCGTAGATTTTCGCCAAAAAATTATCGATGTCT